>JAZNBV010000117.1:0-23526 GCA_045587205.1 Victivallaceae bacterium | reverse complement strand
TCTGGAAGATTTAAAATAAGTATAGAAACGCAAAAATGACAAGGGACTGTTGTATTTGTACCCCTGGCGAAAAAATCTGCAAATTATTTGCAAAATCTGTTTTTACAGCTACTTTATAGAAAAGTTATGGGATGGCTGTGGAAATTTTATATTTTTAGGAAAATCGTTTACTTGTACATCTTTCAGAAGATATTGGGGACAGAACCAAACTTCTCCATCATCTGAATCCAAAGTTTCTCCATTAATACTTACAGATGAAACTTCTTCGTATTCATCAAATGTTATATTTATAGACATTGTAGTAGCACTCCTTTGATTAATAATTATGATTATTTCTCTTAGCTTGTTTCTTTTTAGCAAGCAAAGCTGCGTGGGTAAGAGAAAAACTGCAAAGCAAAAATACTATTCCGAGTACAATAGGAACAATAAGATATAGCGGAACAAAAGCGGCTTCAAATGCAATCAAGTATCCACCAATAAACCATAAAACTCCTGCTGTTTGATGTACTTGACGCCAGATCTCCGGATTGTCCATTGTACATTTTATTCGAAAACCTATCCAGTGATTAATTTTTATTTTGGGCATAATAATTCCGATAAAGATACAAACAATACCTACTGCCGTAAAAACTAAACGAAATAATTTGTGCGAAAAATCACCTGTTTCACTATGCAAGATAAAAAGTATCGGAAACAATGGTAATAGTAAAGAAATATATGATTTTCTGATTTTTTTCATAATTTGGTATCTCAATCAGTTATTTTACGTCCGCGATAGTAATATACCATATTAAGCGACAATTTACAACTTAAAAAATATTATTATTACAAAAAGGCTTGCCGGGAAAAGACGGATTTATTCCGTTCCCGTACAAGCCCTGCCAACAGAAAGAGTTATTCCTCAATATGAGTGATCCGGCGCAGTTCCCGGAGGCCTTTGCCGGGACATTTTGCACAATTCAGATCACATTTGATTTTGTCTTTTAAGGCACAAATCTTTTGCAGTTCAGATAGTTGAACAAGTATTGTCCCATTGGGAAAGATATAGGAATCACCTTTGTTCCAGGCACGGATCAATGGCAACGAACTGCTTTCATAATGAGTTCCGGTTCCGCAAACACGGCAACGCAAGGCAAATTTTTTATTGCGGTTTTCTGACGGTTCCGGATGGGGAATTTCCCAAACATCTACGGTGCCGAAATTCTTGCAGTAATTGCAGACGTGAATCCGGTGTTTTTCGTGATAGATGAAAAACTTGGAATAATCGGGCAGAAGATTATCCAGCTTTTGAGCAAGATATTTTCTGGCATAGAACTGTAATACTCCGCAGGCTTCGCCCATCATCCGCATTGCGTTCAAATCATATTCAAGCGTTTTGATCAATCCGATGTGGATACGCCTGTCTTCACCGGCTTCGTCGATTTCACCAACGATGTAGGCGTCAATGTAAATGCCTTCTGAACAACCGAAATTCACTTCAAATCGGACATTGAAAAGGTGGTTGGTGATGGGAATTTTGGCTTCTTCATTGAAATGGTCAGCCGTCTGATAATCCATAATGGCTTCCATTTCCTTCAATGCTCCGGCATCCTTTGCCATTTTGAATATTCCGTCAAAGATAGATATTCCGGTTTCCCTTTTGCTTTCTGTAATTTTTTCTTCCATTGTTTCTGTTCCTTATGTTATTAAACCGCTGCTTTTTCCGCCCATGCAAAAAGGTCATCTTCATCAACTTGCGGGTGAAGTATCTGTTGCAGAGACCGTTTTTCATGGAAGAGAAATCCGCTTTCCCGTTCCACTTTGAGATAGCGTTCTGCAAGATCCGGACGGTTTAATGCTCCGTTCCGCAAATCCTGATCACAGGCAAAAATACACAATGCACAGGAAAGCCGCTCATTTCCATATTCGGTATATGCCGGATGAGCTGGTATTCCGCTTTTGTTTATGGCATCCCAAATTTGATGCTCTTTCCAATCCAGTAACGGTCGGTAACGGAAAACCTGCCTTTTTCCGGCTGTCAATGTTTTGTGAAGTTCAAATTCTGCAAGTTTTGAGCGTCTGGGACTTTCTTCCCGCCGTTCTCCGGTAACACAGAGAACCTTTGATTCCTGCCGGAAAGGATTGTATTTCCGGATCAGTTTGTCAATAGCTCCCGTTTTGATGGAGGTACAGAAGCGACACCGCATTGATGGGAAATACTGCCGTTTTTCGATGTATTCCGGAATCGTTACTTTAGGCGTAACGATTTCCAGCGGAATTTCCAGTCTGCGGCACAGATCCTGCACAACACTCCGGGTACAACACCATTCAGCTCCGGTATCAGAGTGAACGGCTCGCAATCTTCCGCAGACGCCTTGTCTGCCGGCAAGGTCAACCATTTGCAAAGCGAGCGTTTGACTGTCTTTCCCTCCAGAGAGGTTCAGCCAGATCTGATCAAATTGACTTAAATCAATATCCATAGTATCACCTCTGATTGCATTGATTGACGATACTGGAAATTTCCGCATCCAGCATACAGGCATATTCAATGCCGCCAGTTGAGCCGTGTCCCCGCAGAAACTTCCGGAGTCGCCGGATCGCCCGTTCAGTGGCGTTGAACTCACCGCAAATCGGGAAGAGATGGGATTCATCATGCTCCCGGAAAAGTTTGTTGATTTCGCGGATACTCATATCCGTAACATCTTTGTTGTAAAACAAGTAAGCCATATTACACCTCTTACGCTGCAGGAAGCGGCAGATATTCCACAAATTCCGTATGGTAATGTTTCAACAAGCCGGAAATCCGGGTGATTTATTATTTGGGAATGTTCACCGGTCAGCGTTTGAAAGATTGCGTGCTTTTGCGTTGGAGCAAGATAGATCTTACCATGCAGCGTATCTGGGTAAAGCAGTTCAAAACCGGCAAAGAAGTTACCATCCCGATCGCTGCACCGCTGCTGGAAGTCCTGACGGAAGCATTGGCGTGGAAAAGCAGTAATATTGATTATGTCTGCCCCAATGTGGCTGCCCGTTACAACAAGACCAATGCGTTAGGCAAAAATGTCGGCAATAACCTTGTAAATATAGATATGCTGCGGGTGATCCGCTGGATCGGACTTGAGCCGTCAGTTACAGTTCCGGGACGGGACAAAAAGGTTACAGTATATGGCTTCCACTCTCTGCGGCACTCATTCGCCTCATATTGTGCAGAAGCCGGTGTACCGCAAGCTACGGTGATTTCCATATTGGGAGCTGATTCAGAAATCGTTACCAAATATTATACGTATGTAGGAGATGCCGCTCAACGGCAGGCAGTAGCAGCGGTATCCGGTATTACTTCGCCTGATACAGCCCAAAGCAAGATTGCTGAAGCACTGGAACTTATAAAGAGTTCGACAGCATCAAGCGATGAGATTTTATCACAAGTAAAAGCGATTCTGGAAAAATAACACTAATCCCGGTATTCCGCATTGTTGGAATACCGGGATTGCTTGTAATAATTTACTTTTGTTGGGGAGCTTTTTTCAAATGCTCGTGATAGCTGGTTTTCTTCAGACCAAGCATCTGACAAATTGCATCACGGTCAAATCCATGTTTTTTGTATCCTTCAACAATCAGATAAAATTCGCTGTCTTCATTATGCTCTTTATTTTTCAGCTTCCACTGCTTGTGTTCACTATCAAAAATTATTTCAAACGGCTTCTTTAATTCTGAACGCATTGGATATCTGGGCAACTCATATTTTACAAAACAGGGTTGCTCATCCAAATTGCCATCGACTTCTTCTTCGTTACGGCTGATATTGATCGTCAACGCTATTTTATCCAATTTACTTTGCAAGCCGCGTATTTCATTGTCCGAATTTGCGTGATGCGTGATCAATACGGCAATTCCCATTCTTCTTATTTTATCAATAAGATCTTTGAAATTTGCCGGAGTCGCAGGAGTTTCAGTACGAACCAAACCGGTATATGTATCAATCACTAGCAAATCAACTGCTTTGCCGGGAATACCTTCATTCTTTTTTGCATCCTCAATCATATCAAGAATTTTTTGATGATTTTCCGGCTAACAACATTAGTTGGATAAATATTTTTCACAAGAATCATATCCTTTTTGCAAATCGTCCCAAGGCGAAGTATGACCAGTTGTATGATTGGCTGTTTGTTTCTTTGCTTATCAGTCAATCCTGTTTCTATCTCCGGAAAATATTTTTTATTTGCCGGTAGTCGCTCACTATTAAATTAGTTCCGATAGTACGATGGATCTCTTTTTGCCTCAATGATTTGTTATCAAGACGACTAATTGCAAGAGCTCCTAGTTCAACTGCGGCAGCTATTTCACTGCGCCCATCGCCTACTATCAACAGATTCTCCGGTGCAATATTGTTGTTCCGGCAAAGTTTTCGTATGATTTCCACCTTGGGTTCTTTTTTATTCCACACAGAACCGCAAAATTGCTCAATGAGCTTACCTTCTCCGATCGGATAACCGAGTGTAATGACTTCTTCTGCCATTGTCCCCGTGGCATTACCTTGAGAATCGTATTCAACAACTGCTCCTGTAACAAAGTAATTTTTTACTCCGTTATCAAATAAAAACTGAATGAAATCCATACTGCCCGGTACTTGCCACTTTTCAGGATGCAGTTTGGCATCTGCCAGATTTTCATTGCGGCACATTTCCAGAAGCAGTATTTCGTATGCCCTGAAAAGTTCAGAAGCCTGTTTATCCATCAAAGCAAGTTCGGCCGCACTCTCTCCGGAATCTTCAAACCGTTCCCCCCCCTGCCAGATGGCGGCAATGATTTTTTCGTTGATCTCGCTGCTGGTGTTATTCAGTCGGCGGGCCATACGCAAAGCCCATTCCATTTGAGTCAAAGCCGATAATCCGGCAGATTCAATAGCAAAGCGGCGGGCTTCTTCAAACTCTTCGTTGCGGTGTCTGCCGATAGCTTCGGCCACCTCGCGGGCATTGCCTGGAAACATACCGTAGCGTGCTACTGCGCCGTTGACCAGCGCCATTACCGGAACCCAGTCGCGAATCAGCGAGTGCGTGCCATCTATATCGTGAAAAACATGAGTTATCTGTCGGGGAGAAAAACTCTTGACTGCCTCAATACTGTCGAATTTCCCGGCGGCAGGGCAAATTATTTCAAGCATAAAACTCCTTAAAAATTATTTTTATTGATAAAGTTTCAGAAAATCTTTTTTGTCCGGAGTGTTGATTTCTGTTACTTTGCCTTGTGTATCTATTGAAAAATGGTCGATACAGCGATTTTGATCATCAAATGACTGTATTTCCAATTTTTCTCTGTTCACTTTTACTAATGTTCCGGAATTGATCGGCTGTTTGGCTTGGTTTGGTCCACAGCAGGAAAGTATTGTAAAATCCCATTCTTTACCGCTTTTCAGATGTTCAGCGGGAATCGGCGAATTGGCATATACCGATGTCGTTTGAGGTATACTGCGGCGGTAGCGGTGAACATGTCCTGTCAGGTAAAGGTGAATTCGCTTTGCCGGATCTGACTTGGCGGCTTTCTGCAATGGCTGCATAAGGTATCTGGCGGTAGCGGACAACAGAGAATCGTATTTTTGAGTATGCATTGCGGCGTGTGCCAATACTATACGGTATCTTGCTTTGGCGTACTCCGGACTGTCGGCAAGCTGCTGTAAATATTGCTGCTGACGCTGCATATAACTTTGCATATATCTAAACGTATCCGGATTCTGATCCCGGAATGGTTCATCGCCGCCAGTATCCAGCACAATAAATAAGACTGGTCCATATATGAATGAGTAATATCCCTTATCCTGGGCGGGAGCCAGCAAATCAAACCATCGCCCTTGCTCTTTACCGCGTAATTCGTGATTTCCGCGTACTGCAACAAATGGCTTGCTGTGATAATTTTTTTCTGTAAGATGATTGAAATATCCACCGAAAAGAGCCATATCAAAGTCAGTGTACATATCAGACAAATCCCCCAGTGTTATGTGAAAGGCTGACTCATTGATATATTTCTGATATTTGCTCAAATAATTCCCACGTTCGATTATTCCGAACTGGGTGTCGCCGGTGGCAAAGAAATTAAACGCCAGATTTTCATCTGCTGCCGGGGCGGTAAAAGAATAAGTTTTCTGCGGTAACTTGTTTTCAGCATCCTGGAATAAAACCGCCCGGTATTCATACTCGCTTCCCGGTTCCAGATGATCTAAAACTATGCGGTGCAATGTCTGATCAAAGCGCAATGCGCCGCCGCAAATATTGTATTTGCTTTGCCACGCATCCGCGCCTTTTTTACGATACTCTACTGCACTGCCGCAGGCACTTTGACTCATAAACATTACTGTAACTGTTCCAGTATCGGGCGCAATCAGCCATGGTCCGTTACGCAGTTCCAGACGTACCGGGAAAACACTTTCGTATTCCACCCGGTGCGATATGGTGCCGGCGGGAGTATCTGCCGGATACACGTCAAGTGCAGTAAAAAAACTTCCATTGCCGCTCTGCAAATACAACGCAACCAGATTCCTGCCTTTTTTCAGCGGCAGTTCTATGATGTTGTCTTGGCTTGAAGGCGGATAACTTATATTGCCGGTTCCGAAGGTGGAATAAACTATTCTGCCGTTGCAATAGCCAGCCACCCACCAATCCACGCCGCAGCCGAGCTTTATAACCTGATCCTGCTGGAGCTCAATCTGTTTTACCAACAGTGCCGGATACATTGCCCGGGGCGGTAAATTGAACTTTTTGCGTAAATCAATGCCTTTTTCTGTAATTGTGACGGTATGCCCTTTCAGGCGTTTGCCGCCAATTACCGGAATTGCAGCATCGCTGGTCAGCTTTGCAGCGCATTCCTCAGTCAGTTTCTCGTGATGATAGAGAGTCCATTCATTCCAATTTACAGTATTGGCGCGAATCATACAACAGCCCAATGCGGCCCCCAGCAATATAAGTTTTTTCATAACAGCCTTATTCTGTGCTTTACCATTGCAGATTATGCGAACCTGCTGCCAGTGAACTGGTTTTACCATCCGGAGCAATGAACTTGACCGAACAATTTTCCGGCACAGTCAACACACCTTTGAAACTGCCGTCGGATGCTTTTTCCCACGCCCAGTTTATAACACCGTGCGGCAAGTTGTACTGACCTTTGAAGAAAGTCAATTTTTCCGTTACCGGCGGAACAACAGTAAAGCATCTGAATCCGGCATTATCTTTCCCCGCTTGCGGACGTATGCCGCCGGCAAACTCCCACAGCCACGCTCCGACATCACCGAACATAACGTGATTGAGCGACATTGTCCCTCCCCAATCTTCCCAAAGAGTGGTTGCGCCCTGATCGAGCCACCAGCCCCAGCCGGGAAGTTCTTTCTGGGTAAGAACAGTCAATGCAGTATCAACATAACCATTTTCCGCCAACGCCCGCGGTACAGCTTTGGCTCCTGAAATACCGAAATAGGCTTTGCAATTATTGCGCAAAACTTCTTCATTCAGGAGTTTCGCCATTGCCGGGCGTTCAGCTGGTTCTGCAAGATCAAAAGTAAGAGCCAATGCCAATGCCGTGATTTCATCTTTAGCACAATGTCCGCCGGGACGGCAGAACTCTTTGCGGAATGCCTGCCGGATGTTTTCAGCAAGTTCTTTCCAGTATTCTTCATCTTGCGGATAACCGGCAATCGCAGCCGTTTGTGCTAATATATCGGCACAGAAGCAGTAGTAAGCCGTGGCATCCACTTTGCCGGATATGGCCATACTGCGGCTCCAATGGCACCAGTCACCGGGTCCCATTTCCACAATATGATCCACAGCAATGGATTCAAAATAATCCATAAGGCGTTTGCCTGCAAGATAATTTTCTTTCAGTACCGTTGCATCGCCGGTAAAACGCCAAATCTGGTAAGGCAGAATTATTAACGCCCCATCCCACACCGGGCCGAACTGCCAATGATCGCAAAATGGAACCTGGCCGGGAATTTGCCCGTTGGCACGCTGGCAATCACGCATACTGTCAAGGTATGCCCGGTAATTTTCCGTAACATCGTAATTCCACAAACCCAATTCTGCGGCAAGTTGGGCATCGCCGGTCCAACCCATTTTTTCCCGGTGGGGACAGTCGGTAGGGTGATTGACAAAGTTGGATTCAAAAGAGCGTTTTGCCAGTTCCGATAATTTGTTGAGTACTGCATTGGAACACTCCGCAGAGCTGATGACAGCAAAATTACTGCGGATGACCCGGGCTTCTATTTCAAGCAGTTCAACTCCGGGATCAAGAGTTACTTGTACATAACGGAACCCGTGATAGGTAAAAGTCGGAGCCCAGACTTGTTCTGCATCGCTGTTTAATATGTAATAATCGTGCTGAAAATCCGGATCCATAGTGTAAACTGCGATCTTGCTGTTATCCAAATCCCATTTGGGACCCAGTTTTTCGCCGAAGACCAGTTTTACCATAGCTCCTTCCGCACCACGCACTTTGATTTGACAGTTTCCGGCAATATTTACACCGAAATCGTAGATTTTTTTACCCGGCGCCAACTGCCAGGAACGCTGCGGTTCAAGTTTTTGGGTTATCCGGCATGCCGGGGCGTAAGCTTGCGTAAGTATGCCGCCGGGGCTGTCGGTAATGTAAACACGTTTCCAGGTGTTCGGGTCGGGTGTTTCATCTGCCTGCCACGGGGGAAGGATTTTTCTGGCATCAAAGCGTTCGCCGGTACGGATGGTGTTTTCCAGAATCGGGCCGTGGGCAACCAGCCAGTTTTGATCGCTGACAAGGATGCTTTCGTTATCGCAAACCAGATTCAGCAAAAACTTGGGGTCGCTTCTCCAATCCTGTCCTTCGCTGCGGAAAATATCCACTGCGCTCTGATTGAACCAGTTGTTGCCCAGAGTAACTTCGGCAATATTTTCGCCTGTTTGCAGATACTCTGTCACGTCATAAATATAATACTCTGCCCGCCGGTCATAGCGGGTGAAGCCGGGGGTGAAAAGGTCTTCCGACACTTTCCGGTTATTAATTTTCAGCTCAAAATGTCCAAGTCCGCAAATCGCACATTCGGCTTTGGCAAACGCTTTGCCGACTGTAAAACGCTTACGGAAAACCGGAGCGTGTTTGCCGCCGGCCTTACGCAAATATTCAGTTATCCAGCGTGCGGCGCCGAATACTTCCATACATTCATTCATTTTATTTACACATTATTTTTGCATTACAAAATTCAAAAGATCGTTTACATCGCAAGTCGCAAGACACTCATAGGTATCTGCGGCGCCGTAATAGATCTTGACTTCGCCGGAGTCTTCCAGAATCATCCCGCCGGGGAAAATCGTGCCGCCGCGGAAGCCATCCATTTCATATTCAGTTTCCGGTACCATCAGCGGAGTTTGACCTATGCCAATGACTTTGTTGGGGTCTTCCAGATCCAGCAGCATAACTCCGCCGTAATACATCTTGTTCCAGGCGCCGCCCCAGGAAGGCAGTTCATAGTCGACTTTGTTCACAAAATGAGTCAGAGTCAGCCAGCCGTATTTGGTTTTTACCGGAGGCGCACCCGGACCGATCTTGCTGTTGCAGCAAGGCATTTTTTCTGCCGGCAGAACCAGAGTACCATCCCCCCAGTATTTGAGATCCGGCGACTTGGACGACCATATATCAAACGATTCCTTGAATTTTGCACTGCGGCCGTAAACCGGCATGGGGCGTTCCAGACGCATATACAAACCGTTGATTTTTTCGGGGAACAAGACCATATTGCGGTTTTCGGGTACGGCAATATTGAGAATTTCAAATTTATCGAAATCTTCGGTCACGGCAATACCGCCCCGGACACCGTGCCAGGTATCCATGGCAAAACAGACATAACATTTGCCGTCGATCACGGTCAGGCGGGGGTCATAAATATGACGGATCTCGTCGGTATGGATTTCCCAACAGGGCTTGTCGGTCACTTCCCAGTTCACACCGTCATCGCTGAATGCCAGACCCAGATTGATCTTGCCTTTGCCCCATTCAAAATCTTCTTTGCCGCGGCCGTAGTCATTGCGGAACACGCAAACATATTTGCCGTTGTATTTGGCAAAACCGGCATTGAAAATCTGTACGGCCTCGTAAGGTACTTTGGACGCATCCAGAATAGGATTACCGGGATAACGTTTGATAAAATCAGGAGTTTTCCAGTCCATTTTTTACATATCTTTCAGATTTCATTTTTGACAAACTTTAAAAGATCGTTGACATCGGCTGTGGCAAGACATTCCACTGTGTCGGCTGCACCGTAATAAATCTTGACTTCGCCGCTATTTTCCAGAATCATTCCGCCGGGGAAGATCACGCTGCCGCGAAACCCGTCAAGTTCATAATCATATTCGGGCATCAGCAGCGGTTTTTCCGCCATGGCAATGACCTTGGAAGGATCGTCGAGATCCAACAGCATCAACCCACCGTAATAGGCTTTGTGCCATTCGTGCCACGAATAGAGATTTTCCTCCATATTTCTCACCGCGTGGAAAGTACAAAGCCAACCTTCTTTCGTCTTTATCGGCGGCGCCCCCGGACCGATCTTGCTGCCGGCATAAGGAACCTGCTCTTTGGCAAGGACAAGTTTGCTTCTGCCCCAGAATTCCATATCCGGCGACATCGAACTCCACAAATCAAATGCTTCCTGATTTCTGCCGCGGCTGTAAACCGGCATAGGACGTTCCAGACGCATAAACATACCGTTGATCTTTTCGGGGAACAAGACCATATTGCGATCGTCCGGTACGGTAAGCGAAAGAATATCAAACTTTTTAAAGTCTTCGGTTACAGCGATCCCGCCACGCAACCCATGGAGAGTATCCATAGCAAAACAGACATAGCATTTACCGTCGATCACAGTCAGACGGGGGTCATAGATCCGGTATGCTTCCGAATCGTTGAGCCACGCAGCATCCCAGCAAGGCTGGGGTTCAACTTCCCATTTTATGCCGTCATCGCTGAATGCCAGACCCAGATTTGTATCGGCGGATTTTTCGTAAATAGTTTCGCGGCTGCAAGCATAATCATTGCGGAATATCATTACATATTTACCATTATATTTGGTAATACCCGCATTGAAAATCTGGACCGATTCATAAGGTATATCGTTGCAGGTCAGCACCGGACCGTGTTTTTTGATAAAGTCCGGGGTTCGGAATTGGTGTGGATTAAGTAAAGCCATTTTTTCCCTCAAAATCTATGAATCAGTTTGCCCATTCCTGCAATTTGGTAAAATATACACCCCAGTTGCTGCTGTAAGATGTAAACGAAGTATCCGGAGTAATAGTTTTTACGCTGCCCTGCAACTGCAAAGCATTAACTGTTTTCGGGTGGTTGTTTTCTTTGGAAAAACCACTTGATAATGCCGAAGTCAGGGCGAGTTTATCCGCCCAGATTATGGCATCAGGGTCATCCTGACCGATTCTGATACGCGGATTGGGGTTGTTGTCACGC
The DNA here is from genome assembly GCA_045587205.1 of Victivallaceae bacterium. Lineage (GTDB taxonomy): Bacteria > Verrucomicrobiota > Lentisphaeria > Victivallales > Victivallaceae > SIG78. The sequence continues at coordinate 12,081 of JAZNBV010000117.1, read as the reverse complement.
TTAAACGATAATGTAGAGGCCATGCTGGAATTGCACGAAGCATAAAAATACCCGATCCGGGCACTGTTATGACCACTGGGAACAGCAGACAAGTTGTCGTGATTGGAGGAGTTGGACGGACAGGAAAGATACTTGAGAGCCGTTGCCAGCGTGGTGGAGTTGCCGGCAGATGCATTCAAAGATTCCAGATATTCAAGTATTTCGTTAGGATAAGTAATGGATCCGGTCTTGCGGTTGGAATTGATATATCGTTCGTGGGGAATGGTCATTGTATCGCCATTCGAACCATACGCGGGAATATTATCCTTGTCCCAGTTGCTTTGGCGTTTGGCAGGCATAAAATCGTTGGACACTCCCGCATACATAAAAGTTGCGAGTCCAATCTGTTTGAGATTGCTTGTACAACTGGCACTTCTGGCGCGTTCACGGGCGGCGGAAAGTGCGGGCAGCAGCATGGCAGCCAGAATCGCTATAATGGCAATTACGACCAAAAGTTCGATCAGGGTGAATTGTTTCTGTCTTTTCATAGTAAAAACCTCCATTTTGTTATTGGATCTGTTTAAGTTCTGCCAGTAATTTTTCTGCATCTTTTCCGAAGTAGAAGCACTTGGTCTGGTGCAGTTCAAATTCGCTTTCAAAACGGTCGATATTGCGACCGACAAGTTTTTTATTCATCACATCAATAACGGTTGCCTTAACCGGCAGTTTGATCGTCTTTTTGCCGGGATAACGGGCGTGCAACACAGCTATATCGCTGCACGCATCAAAGGCATCCGGAGTGGTTATATAGCGATATACTCCGGCGCGTTCAAGCACATCGTTGATAAATTGCATATCCAGCTGCCATGCGCCTGAAAAGATCGAAAGAGCTTTGCCGGTCTTTTTTACCGCTACGGCAGTTTTGCCATTGCGATAACGGGCCAGGACTTCGGCATCCGGACTTTTTACCGCAAAAAGCGGGGTCACTTCCGCGTTCGGGGTACCCATAACGCGTTTATCAGCAAAGGTTGCCGCCGAACTCATTGGAGTACGGATAAGTTCAAAATCCATGCCGGTAAGTTCTTTCATATTCTGCGTGCTGCTTTCCAGACCCTTGATATAGCCGGGGGCGTAAAGCCACAAGAGCACGCATTTTTTCTGCTGAAGCTTTTTGATTGCCTGCTGGAATTTTTCATCATATTTGTAGCAGTTCAAGAATACATAAAGTTTGTAATCACCGGGATTGTCTGCCAAGTCTTCTGCCAGAACCTGATCGACCAAAGCTCCGGTACGGTTGAATCTGCCCTGATTGCCGACAAAGGTTTCGTAATTCAGGACAGGGCGTTTCCGGGGAATGTGATTTACTGCCCCATTTTTGTCATATTTCTGATCGATAATGCCCGAATCTGCTATCTGGTGAATAACAGGCATACTCTTGATAGATTCTTCGCTGACGACCAGAGCAACCTCGGCGTTGCGTACTGCTTTATTTTCCAGACACTTCTGCCCCAGCAGACGCATATTTTTCATCAGATTGAACATCACCGGGTAGTCGATTTCCCGGTCGTGATTCATTGTTATGTAAAACGCCGGCTGACTGCGGCATATATCCATAGCTATATTGCGGACAAATTGAGCGACTGTCTGTTTTTCGGTAACAGTCTGCAGTTCGCCGCCGCTGGCTGATGCCGCAAAACTGTAATGGGTGCGGGTATCATTTTCCAACGCGGTTACCATATTGTGCGCTTTCATCGAAGCAGTGGGCTTCATCTCCCCGCAAGTATCTCCCAAGCCGCGCAAGGGGTAACTGTGGGGCGACATAATGAAATCCAATACTTTGGCATCAAGCAGCTTTTTAAGCGCATAATGAGCACGCACCTGTGATCTGCCGGTGTAGTGCAGAGTGGAGACATAACCGTAATAGGAACCAATGACTTTATTATCACCCACCATAGATTTTGCCTTGGTGGCAAGTTTGATCATAAAGTCAAGCGTACTGTGGGAAGTAAAGTCGTTGTAAGCGATCAAACGCAGATTTTTCTTCTGATCCCACAGCAGACTTTGGCCATCACGGGCGAGGCGTTCCTTCTGTTTGGGGACGCTTAAATCTTTGAGTTCAGGATATTTGGCACGGGCAAATTCCTGATAGGCTTTCTGGGCAGCGGGGGCAAAGTCCAGGGCTTTGTTGCTGCGTGATTCCCAGCCCAGCCACTCGGTGGTATAACCGCCGGTTATCCGGTAACCGACAATACGGTTGGCATAGGGACTTTTTTCCAGATACGCGATGGTGCGGGTAACAAAATCTTCCAACTCCTGATAGGCTCTGGCAGAGGAATGGCTGTGATTTTCCCAGCCGACCCGGTTCATCTTGCCATCTTCGTCGGTGCACATATCCTGCGGATAACGGTTGGCAAAATCCCGCGGTACGCAAACCCGGATATTCCACATAAAGTAAGCGTTGGGATGACGACGGAATTGAGTTTCGGCAACGTTATCCAATATCGAAAAATCCAATTCTCCAACCCGGACGTGATATTCACGGGGCGGTCCTACTGTGATAAGGTTTACCACATTGGGATCAGATACAGTCAATCCGGCGGTTATCCACATCGGGAAAAACGGCTTGCCGTTAAGTTCAAAATAAGTCTGCTGTTTATTGCGGGCAACTTTGAAGTTGATTTTTTCCGGAACTGTGGTGTCTTTGGCAAGTTGTTCAAAACGGAATTTCAACGAAGGTACAGCCGTACTCTGAATGGTAAAACTTCTGGTTTCTATGGATATATCCATATTGTTGCTGCTCAAATAATAAGGCGCCTTGTAAGGATATTCGAGCAGCCATTTGCGATCAGAAATTTTTTTGAAATGATCTTTGGTGAATTTAACCGATTCCCGCCAGAGCAGATGTTGTTTATTTTTCAAAACAATATCCGCATCCAATGCTTCGGACGGCATGAACCCCTCAAAAACGAGTTTGATCTTTGCGGTACTGCCGGCAGGTACGACTTGGGGAGAAATCTCTGCCGAAACCAGTTTCTGCATATTCTGGAAATACTTGTACGGGATCACCACTTTCCAGGGCGGAGCAGGCGGGGCAGGCTGTTCAATAACGTTTGTCCATTGGGAATCGTCAAACGATAAAGCCTGCCAATTTTTTTCTTCTTTAACTGAGCTTTTGAATGTTTTGTCCGAATTGATACGTTCGCAGCTGCCGTCTGCATACTGTACATAAAGTTCGCTCAACACTCCTCCGTAAGTTTCCGGATTGAGGTAATGAAAAGCCAGAACATTTTTTCCTTTGCGGAGAGACTTGGTCACATCAATGCACAGCCCGCTGCGCCAGGTGCTGGAGTAACCGGCTGGCTTACCGTTGACAAAGGCTTCTGCGCAATCATCCGCTGTATATTGCAGATAACCGTGTACCGGGGTATCTTTGAGGTTGAAACTCTTGCGCAGATAAAAATTTTCGTACTTGCGGCCTTTCAACACATCCTCCGGCGAACGGATCATAAACCCGGCAAAGTAATGATCCGGTGCCGAAGGAATTGAAAGTTTGATGGGCCAGAGTTCTGATTTTACAGCCGGCCAGACCGGGGCATCGTAACGACCTTCAATTTTTACTGTTGACTTTTTTTTTATGTCATCGTCAGTAAGTTTTTCCAGACTGATTTCCGAAATTTCCATAGTACCACCGGCGCTGTCGGTCGGGTCGATCCGGAGTCCTTCGATGGTTTCACATTCAAGCCATTTATTAAGGTCGTGCGAAGTTATTACAGCAGTATGCCATTTGCCATCGCTGATCAACGGATTGATTTTCCAGAACATTTTGGCATTGAACTGCACATTTTTGGGGACAAAATAGAGCTGTCCGGCTGAACTGCCCATACCGGTGGCACGGTAAGTTATCAGCATAGTATTGAAATCTTTGGCAGTGATTTTCAGATTTCTGATCGAAATGCCGGGGTCCCGGCCGATATTGGTCAGTTTAAGTACACCGTCTTCAACTTTGCCGCGGCAATTGTGGAAAAATTTCCAGCCGGAAAATTTATTGATCTTGTTCCACACAGTTTTGCCTGCATTACCGCTGTTTTCCAAACGGATTTCCGAAATTTCCAGCGTACCGCCGGCACTGTCGGTCGGGTCAAGCCGCAGTTGTTCGACCCTTTTCATCGCCAGCCAGCCCGACACATCTTGAGGTGTGATTTCAACAGTATGCCATTGACCGTCGGCTTTCAGCGGCGGAACGATCCAGCAGTTGTCGGCGGTAAATGTTTTTTTACCGGTGGCATAGTAGAATTGCCCATTATGCTTGCCAGTGCCGTTGGCTTTATAGGTAAGGACCAACCGGTCATACTTGGAAGTATCGATGTCAAGTTTTTTGAAAAATATGCCGGAATCTCTGCCGATAGTATCCAGTTTTATTACGCCGTCAGCAATCTTGCCTTTGCAGTTGTTAAAAATAACCCACGGACCGAATTTGTTGGATTTATCCAATTTGAAGACTTTGGGTGCTTCGGGAACTGGTACGGGAGCCGATTTTTCCAATCTGATTTCCGAAATTTCCACTGTACCGCCCGCACTGTCGGTAATATCAAACCGCAACTCAATGACCTTGCCGCCTTTTTTCCAACTGGTAAGATCTTTGGGCTTGACTTTCATAGTGTGCCATTCGCCATCGCCGATCATCGCCGGCAAGCCCCACGCTCTTCTATCCGAAAATTTTTCTCCGGCGTGATTAAAGTAAAATTGTCCGCTTTTTTTAACTCCGGTAGTACGGTAGGTATATATCAGAGTATCAAATTTTTCAGGATCAATATCAACTTTAAGGTTGAACACATAGGGGTCAAACTTGATGTTGTAGAGTTTGATCACCCCGTTTTCAACCTTGCCCTGGGTGTTGTAAAACACCGACCAGCCATCAAAGTTGTTATCTTTGTTCCACACCATACTGTCGGCAGACAAACTGCCCCAGAGTAGCGCCGTCAAGGTTGCCAATAACCAATTTTTCATAGTTTCTGCTCCTTTGTTTTATTGTTATACTTAATGTATTATTCTGTATAAGAACTGCGCAGATCCCGGATTATAAGTGCTTCTTCCAGTTCTGCAAGCGGTATTTCTTTATCGGTAGATACGATCAGATCACGCGTTTTTTCCGGCATCAGAGTAAAGCTGTTGTCCGAAAATACCGCCTGTATGCCCTTGAACTCCGCAAAAACATAAAATGCCGGAATAGCTGTGGAAAGTTCAAGGTGGACTATGCCTGCTTCATCACGATAAAGTTTGGATTTTATCGCCGGTTTCTGCAATTGATACGCTTTGTATTTGGCGAAAAAACACTCATTGGTAAAATCAATTTTTCCGCTGCTGCATTCCGCTTGCAGTTCCAGATAAAGAAATTCTTCTTCGGGCTTGGCGGTCAACTCTGCTGTCGGAATTGTTGCCAGAACAGCGGCTGAACTTGCCGGCAGATCAACTGCAAAACTCCTTTGCTGCTCTTTTTTACCATTGATGTTATATGTACTCAACAGTATTTGACCTTTTATTGGTTCCTGCAAATCGCTGGATATACGCACTTCAACAGTTTCCGGCGTTTTTTTGATCACAGCAGCCATTACCGGGGCGTAAAATCTTTTAGCGTGATAGTGCAGCTGCTTCCAGTTGCCGAAATAGTCCAGACTTGACCACGAAGCCACCGGCCAGTTATCGTTCAGCTGCCAATAAAGTGTTCCCATACAAACGGGCTTCAATGTCCGCCAGAATTCTACGCCGGTTTTGATTACCAGAGCCTGCTGCAATTGACTTAAATAGATAAAATCTTCAAAAGTTGCCGGAAAACGGAAATACCGGGTAAACATTTCCACGATCTTGGAGTTGCCGGCCGGGTTGCGCTGGTGATGCTCCATTATAGGAGATGTAACATTGCGCTGTTTGTTCTGCGTAAAGAAATCCACTGTATTTTGTGCCGGAAACGACTGATAACCAAATTCAGAACAGAAGCGCGGCGTTACATTGTAATACACTTCCATATCCGCACCGCCATGCCACACCGTCCAATAGTGCATATCGCCCTTGCTGTCGTCATCCCATCCGCTGGCATCATCCTGGCTGTTGCAGGGGCTTGTCCGCCAGAAAACTCTGGTGTTGTCAGCTGCTTTGACCGCTTTGCCGACTGCCTGATTGAAGCGGTCATAATTCATCACTTTGAGCAAATCCTGATTACCGGCGCGCCGGAGGAAGGCGGCACATTCATTATCGCCGCACCACATGGCAATACAGGCGTGGTCACGCAGGCGTTTGATTTGATAGTTCAGTTCGGCACGCACTTCGTCCAGAAATTCTTCGTGCGACGGATATTGGGCGCAGGCAAACATGCAATCGTGCCACAAAAGGATACCCTTTTCATCGCACAATTCATAAAAATCATCATTTTCATACAAGCCGCCGCCCCATACCCGCAATGTATTCATATTGGCGGCAAGGGCATCAGAGAGCAGCGCATCATAACGCTGGCGGCTGTAAGTTTGCGGTCGGGCATCAATGGGGATCCAATCGGCGCCTTTGGCAAAAACATCAATCCCGTTGACCCGGAAAAACAGCGATATACCGTGTTCATCCGGCTGACTTACAACTTGCAGATCCCGCAAGCCGATCTGTTTTTTCGCCACAGAGCTGTCTGCCGAGACAGTGAGTTCATACAAAAATTGCGTACCATATCCCACCGGATACCAAAGATCGGGATTTTTTACGTCAAAAGAAGTCTGCACTTTGTTCAAGCCGGCTTTGAGCTGGGCGGTAACGATTTTTTCTTTGCCGTCAAAGGTGAATTTAATTTCTTCGGCACAGTCAAAGGCTGAGTCTATTTCGGCAGTGGCCAATAATTCGCATGAGTTATCAGAGTGCTTCTGTTCGGTATAAACGTGTTCAATTCGTACACCATTGCTGCCATCCAGATAAATATTTCCATAAATACCGCTTACCGGAATGCACGGCCCCCAATCCCAGCCGCCGTGACACTGTACCTTGCGTACCAGATTCAAATTGGGCATTCGCCAACTGTAATTGACTTTACGGGCAATGGGCAGAGTCAACTTTTCGGCTTCGGCAGCAGCATATTTTTCTACTGCGGAAATGATTACTTCAATCGTATTGGTACCGGCAAGCAGAAAATCTTTGACATCGCAGCGGAGGCGGCAAAACATATTTTTGCTGGCAAGCACACTTTTACCGTTGATCTTGACTTCACCAACTGTATCCAGAGAGTCAACATTGAGCCAGATACGCTTCTGCTGTAAAAACTCAGCAGTTACTTCAAATACTCTGCGCCACGTCCAATCGTATTCGCGGACCCATTGCAGATCATTTTCCTGCTGACCGATATAAGGGTCCGGTACGATGTTGGCATCAATCAGTGCCGAACAGTTTTCTCCCGGTATTACAGACGGGATTGCCTCAAAATCATCTTTATTGCAAGAAAGATGCCAAGTACCGGCGAGATTGATTTTTGTCATATCAAATTTCCTCTCCAGGAAGAATAATTGTGATTATCTCTGTCTGTTTTTTATTCTGAAAATTCAAAAAAATTTGACTTTTCTGCATTTCAGAATTATTTTTATCTCATAAATAAAAAACTGCAAATACAGTTGCTAACAATAGTATTATACTGGAAAAATCAACATTGACAACTGAAAAAGTCTATAAAAACTTTAAAATAGTCCCAAATATGAACAACAATCCGATATTGCCCAAGATAAACAGCCAGGGTAAATTGTCAGAAGTACCCTATGATTATGTATTCAGCATAAATGATTTTCCGCTTGCCGTCATACCGCAGATATACAGAGAGTCGCCGGGCTGGCATAATCACGATCAATTTTACGAGATAGTATTGGTTGTCGCCGGCAAAGGCAATCACATTTGCGAAAGAAAGAAATATCCGCTGCAAGCGCAGGAAATATTGGTAATAAAACCGGGAATGCATCATAATTACGATCCCTGTGCATTGAGTTATTACAATGTGCTGGTAAATTTTGAACGGCTTCAACTTCCGCTTTTTGACTTGAAAAGTTCGGTGGGATTCCAAAACCTTTTCACCTTGGCGCCGCAATCACATAATACAGTAAGCGGCAAACCGCTGCGGCATATTCTGCCCACCGAAAGTTATGGTCACGCTTTGCGGTTGATAAAAAATATTTATGAGTTGCAGAAAAATCAGACCCCGGGCTTTCAGATGACAATGGTAAGATATTTTATCGAATTTCTGCAAATTATCTGCCAAGCGGCAGAAAAAACGCTGGTGACTGAGGAGAGTTCAATAAAAACGCAGGCAATATCAGAGTTGGCAATAAATCTGGCCAAACATTGCCACAAGCATTGGACGATTGAGAAGATGTGCAAAGAGTGCGGAATGAGCCGTTCTGCATTATTTCGGGAATTCAAAAAATATTACAATACCTCTCCAGTGTTGTTTTTGAATAATCAGAGATTGCATAAAGCCTGCGTGCTGTTGGAAAACAGCGATAAAGATCTGGAATACATTGCCACAGAGTGCGGCTTTGCCAACGGCAGTTATCTGGCAACCGCTTTCAAACGAACCTACGACACCACCCCACTGAAATACCGGCGCTACTGTCGGCAGCATTAAGTACAAAGCGTATTTCCAGAGTTTGTTGATCATCTGAATTCATTTATATATTACCTCCACGAATACAGCCTCATCGGTCTTTTGATCGGTGAGGCTGAACTGTTTTTGTAACTCTAACCAAACAGGAGGTGTATATGCCTAACTGCTGTTCAGCGAGAGCTGAAATTGTCTGCTCGGATAATCTGAATGCAGAAAAGTTGTATCAAACCTTGGAGCCCGTCGTTTCTGATGCCAATCATAACCGCTGCGGAGCCTATGTCGGCAGTGATTGGTATTGGTTCTATCCGACCGTTGATCTTGAAAATAATACCGTCATTCTCTCTGGCGAAATTCGCTGGGGATTCGATGATGATGAGATTGTCTATCTGATCAGATATCTGAAAGCGACTGTGGATATCCAAACCGTTGAAGTGCGATATGAGGAGTGCGGCTGTCTGCTCTACGGATCGTATTTCTACGATGGCACAATGCTTACAGACACATTTGTCGCTGCCGAAGATTTTTCGGACTACGTGGAAGACATTTATTACGAAGAACTTGAACGCTTACTTAAAACTAAACCTTCAACTGGGCAACTGTGATATAATGGAAACCTTGAAAACGCTCATCCGAGAGTTTGGAATGAACCAATTCCTCCCAAATTCTTTTATCGACAAAAGCATACTCCAGCGATACGCCATCAAATCTTTTATGCGGATTGATCTCCGGATCAAATTCTTTTACGATGGTAGCGTGCACTGCATCATACCCCCACCCACCGGAAAAGTTACATTCATCAGCTGTGAGAGGAAAGTGTTGCTGTAATACTTCGCGCGGTGTTGGATAATCATCCGGCAGACGAAACAACTCTCCGGGTAATGTACCTGCCAATAAACGGTTGTTGCGTATGCCTGATATTGGAGTATGGTATTTGTTATATTCTCTTGGCAAACTCGTTAATATTGAATTTAGAAATTTATCTGCTTATGTCATATTTCATTCCTTCTTTATCTGTCAGTTGAATAAATTCTGGGGTATGCGGGAAGCAAAAACTCCCCGCTCTTAATTATTGTTTTTCAATATCCCGGATACCTTGGATATGCTTTATCTTCATTTTCTTTTTTCTTTCTGTACTGTTCTCTCCAATATTCTCTTGCCAGCATACAACGATTGTAATCTTTGATAAACTATGAAGTGAAAAACTTTTTCGTACTTGATGGTGTAAGATCATTTTCATCTACTTTTGCCAAGTAAGATAATTGTCGCATAGTATCCTGCTTTTGCTTGTGATTTTCCCAAGTCCCGCGTTTGATCATTCTGCCGTTTTCTCTGGGTGAACCATCGGGAGCCTTATTACAAGGATAGACCAATGCTTTTTGCTGGACTTCTTCCAACGGTATATCCGACTGATTAGCCCAATGTTTTTCTATGGTTTCTCTGACTGCATTTATAGAGCGTTTTTTGTTTCCATCTAAAAGTATTCCTATATGATAATGCTGATTTTCACTGGTTACCTGTTCCCGTCTGGCTACATACTGCGGATCATAACCTTTACGATCGAACTCCTGACATACGGCTTGCATAGTTGATGAAAAATCTTTATTGCTGTTATCTGCATTATGATCTTTAGGATAACGAAGATCAAATCTTGCTACCAATACTTTGGAGTGCCGTTCAGTCATAGTCCACAAAAGATTTTCAATCGACTGCATATAAGCACAAGAAAACTCATGCGAATGTTCACTTAACTTTGTACCATGATACTGGTTGTCGATAAATGTTTTTTTCTTGGGCATAATAAACCACCTTTCTTGGGTTATTGGTTAGATGCTGTTAATGTATTATAATAAATCCTACCCATACGGAGATGATGGGACTCTCAATTTTATCTTGCTGTGATTGAGATAATTACCTCATATAATAACTATGATTTCTGATTGAGATAGCTCCCTTGTTCATATCACAGTAGGCTCGCTGTATAAAAAAACATTTTCAATCAGAAATGTTGAAGGGGATATTTCAGTTTTAAAATACTGTTCAAGACCATGACATGCGCAAACAAACTGAAAGGAGCGTATGTTATGAATGAACCGATCCGTCACCAAACCGTTATTCTTATTGGCAAGATCCTCCATCCGCTGACCGAATCCAATCTGATCCCGTTTCCGGAATATCGGGAAATCATCGCCCAATTAAAGCATATCGCAGCTAAAGGTGAGCCGTTGCCAGTTGTCGTGCCCAAGTTGGTAACTACCGAAGAAGCCGCCAATATGCTTGGTATCAGTGTAGCCAACTTCAAAAAACAGGAACAATATCTGCCGTTCAAACGAAAATATGTCGGGCATGGTATCCGTTACCGTAATACAGATATAATCCGCTTCATCTTGAGCGATGATGCAGATAAAAACATTTCTTCTGAAACCAATTAAACCATAACTGTTCCAGTCGGTCTGCCGCTGACTGGAACAGTATCTTTGACGGGATATATTTGAACATACTTTTGACAAGCCGCTGCAATATACAGTAGTTTATAAGCTCTTTTTTGCTTGGTTTTTCGTGTTGCTGATCAGGGTATCACAAGGTGTTATTTGGCTCTTCCCTTGGGGCAAATCCTCCTGTCTATACAGGGGATAATAACAGCAAATATTTCATTTTTTTCTTCTGGCAACAAATCTGACACGCAGACAGAATTACTTTAATGGATGATAAAATCAAACCTGGTATTTTATTTCAGATTTGCCATTATTGGTAATGTGGTTCACCATCAGGGGGCGGAAGCAATGGGACGAGGCGGGCACTTCGGGATTGCCGGCTGTAATATTTTAAATTTTTTTTGAGCCAGACACGGACTTTTGAGGTTAAATGTCCGGTTACCCCTGTCCGGCTCAAGGGGTATATTGTCCGTTTGACAAAGCTAAAAGTCCGGTAAAAATAGAATATTGTCCGGAAAAATACAAACATTATCCGGAAGGGATATCGAAAAATCCGGTACTTTTCGGATGCTGAATTTGCATTTCTAACAGTTGCGGCGTAAATTAAACACAGGCATCTGAAACAAACATGGATGCTGAAAGTTGTCTGCTGTCAGATGAGTGCTGAATGACAGAAATCTTTATAGGATTGGGGCAGTAATGCCGTTAGAAAAAATCTCAATAAAGGTAATGTCAAGATGGTTTAAAAGAGGTGCCATAAAAGTACCATTTGATAGACCGAGAGTACCGAAAAGAGCCTTTTTTGTCAGCTTGCAAATTCCCGGTATTTTTATATAAATACTGGAATGAACAGTTGACAATCAAGGTGTTGCAGCTCAAATTGAGCAGAAAATGATGTAGAGTGAAGAGCGACTCGCTCTCCGCCATTTTTTTTGCCTTGATTTCAAGGCAAAAAAATATGAAGCCTGAAAAGGCTTTGCTTCATACCGCATCTGCGGTGCTTCATATTTTGCGGCAACGCCGCAAAATGCTTCATACGCCGACAGGCGTGCT
>JAZNBV010000116.1:0-6800 GCA_045587205.1 Victivallaceae bacterium | reverse complement strand
ATTGAGGAGGGGAAAAAGACCTTTTGCTGGGTCGGTCCTTTTTCCCCTCCTCAAACTCCACCGCTTTTTTCCAAACCTTTTCTTGGCATTTATCTTTTTGCAACGCAAAAAGATAAATGCCCTTCAAGTTTTAAAAAGATTTCCACACAAAAGTTAATCATATAGCTTTTATTTACCTACCCAAGTCGGGAACAGAGCGAAAGAAAAAAGGGGGTTGCAAACTTTTTTGAAGTTATGCAACACCCCCCCTTTATGTTCAGAAAAATCTCTTACTTGACGATCGAGATTTTCTTGCCGCCGCAACGGGCGGATTTGTGAGCCGCGTCGCAGAGTTCCAGGTTGCGCAGGCCGTCGATCGCGTTCAGCGGGCGCTTGGAAAGCACGCTCTTGGCGTGTTTGGTGATCAGTGCCTGATAGATGTTCTGGACTTTGCCGGGAGCCAGTTTCTTCTGGGTCTTGCCGTTATCCAGTTCAAGGCGCATTTTGATCGGCTCATCTTCGTAGCCGGAAAGCTGGAACATTGTGCCGTAGCCGCGCAGAACAGCATCGCTGCCGTAGATTTCGTAACCCAGATTGGTCAGGGTACCGGCCAGACCGCCGCGCATTTCGCTGAACGCAACTTTGGCGCTGGCAACAATGCCGTTGGCCATACCGAACTTGATATAGGCGCCGTCTTCGGCTTTGATGTCCATAAGTTTGGGCAGATAGGCTGCGGCAACCCATTCCACGGTGGAGTTGAAAATGTATTCAGCCACATAGAAACAGTGGCTTGCCACGTCGCCGATCGGGCCGCCCATTTCCTTGATGTTGCTGCAGCGCCACGAAGCGGCTTCCGCCGGATCGTAACCGAAAGCAAATTCCATATGGAAGCAGGCATCGTTCACAGTGCCCAGCTTGCCGGCGGCAACCACTTTGCGCGCCTTGATGTTGTAGATGTTGTTGGTCATCATATGGTCAACCGAGAGCGAGAGCTTCATCTTTTTGGCAGTTTCGACCATCTTTCTGGCATCGGCAATGCTGGTTGCCATCGGCTTTTCGGTAATAACGTGCTTACCTGCCTTGAGCGCGGCAATCGCCAGCTTGGCGTGGGTGGCGTTGTTGGTTGCCACATAGATGGCATCGAGTTCCGGATCCGCGATCATTTCTTCGCTGGAGTTGTACCACTTGAGGTTCAATGCTTCGGCAGCGGCTTTACGCGCCGGATTCACGTCGGTGGCACCCACGAGAACCGCGTTTTCAAGTTCCGCAAAACGCGCCTTGTCACAGGCAAAACCTTCTTTGGCAATACGATTTTCGGCAATACCGCCGAAACCGATCAGACCATACTTGACTTTTTCCATTTTCAATAACCTTTCTATAATTTGGTTGGTTAAAATCAATATACTCTCTCTTTAATTTAGCGCAGAAAAATGACTTTGCAATTTCCTGAAGGGTTGATTTTGGCTTTCAGCTTGGAAAAAATGATTATTTTGTGGTAAATATCACGGAATGTGTTATATTATTCAATGTAATTGACAAAAAATTCAATCAGGAGCAACGTTATGATCCATCGTTCCAGCGAATGTAAAAGCGAAATCCGCGAAGCTATGCGCGGCGGCGATAAATCCGTAAAAATCACGCATTTTTTTGACGAAACCAACGAACTGCAGTCACCCACCCGGCTCTGCGCGCAGCTGGAACTGGAACCGGGCGCATCGATCGGGTTCCACACTCACGATAATGAAGAAGAGATGTTTGTGGTGCTTTCCGGCAGAGCGCTGGTCGATGATAACGGTACGGAAGTGGAAGTTGCCGCCGGCGATACCATCCTTACCGGCAACGGCGCCGGTCACGCAGTGAAAAGCCTGGGACCGGATACGCTGAAAATGCTGGCGGTGATCGTGCCGTTTGCCAAATAAGATTTTCGGAGTAAAAATAATTATGTTCGACAGAAATCAGCTGCTGGAACTTGCCAAAACTTACGGCACACCGCTTTATGTATATGATGCTGATAAGGTTGTGGAAAATTACCGGTCGCTTTACAACTATATAAAATATGACAAACTGCAGGTGCATTACGCGCTCAAAGCCAACTACAATATCGCACTTTTGAAAGCGTTGCGCGATGCCGGCGCCGGACTGGATACCGTAAGCCCCGGCGAGGTGCATCTGGCACTGGCGCTGGGTTTTGCACCCGAAAAGATCATTTTCACCGCCAACAATCTTACCGATGCGGAAGTTGATGAAGTTCAATCGCTGAATGTGCTGTTCAATATCGGCAGTATTTCGCGGTTGAAAAAGTACGGCAAAGCCTATCCGGGCAGCCGGGTCTGTGTGCGGTTCAATCCGGATGTGGTCGATGGCGAAAATGCCGCCACTGCCACCGGTGGCGATCTTGCCAAGTTCGGCATCTTGATGCAGGATGCCGATAAAGTTGCCGCCATTGCCCGCGAATACGATCTGCACATCGTGGGTTTGCACGAACATACCGGCAGCGGTCTGCAGCACACTGAATCGGTTTTCCAGAGTATGAAAAACCTGATGAGTCTGGCAACCGGAGAGCGTTTTCCGGAGCTGGAATTCCTCGATTTCGGCGGCGGGTTCAAAGTGCCTTACAAGCCGGAAGAAGAACGCGTGGATTATGCGGCAATGGGTGCAGAGATAACAGAACTGTTTACCGGATTCTGTAAAAATTACGGCAGGGAACTGGCTATGAAGTTCGAGCCCGGTAAATATATCGTTGCCGAGTCCGGTGTGATGCTGACCACAGTGAATACACTCAAGTTCAACCGCACGCGTACCATAGCCGGCTGCGATGCGGGTTTTCCGCAGCTGATCCGTCCGGTGTTTTACGGGGCGTATCACCGGGTGGAAAACCTCTCCAACCCGGATGGCGGACTCAAAGTTTACGATGTCTGCGGCAATATCTGCGAAACCGGCGACCGTTTTGCCGAACAGCGCGAATTGCCGGAAATCCGCGAATACGATGTGCTGGGCATTTACAACGCAGGCGCCTATTGTTACAGTATGGGCGGCATTTACAATCTGCGGAGTATGCCCGCAGAAGTGGTCATAAGCGGCGGCAAAGCTGCTTTGAGCCGCAAACGCAAGGGCAATATCGATCTGGTAAGCGAATTACTGGATTCAAGTATTCAAATGTAAGGTTGCGGTATGAAAGAATTTCAGGCGGCATTGGATTTATCTGGTACAGCGGCGCGTATGTGCGTAGCCGATGCCGATGGTAAGGTACTGAAAAACGGCATATTGCCGATGAAACGGCGCGAATCGGCACACCTTGCGGAGTTTGCCGCCGGCGAAGTAGCCGGTTGCGGCGGAACACTTGGCGATGTGAAAAAGTGGAGCGTCGGCATCGGTCCCGGTTCCTTTACCGGAATGCGTCTGGCAGCGGCATTGGTGGCGGGTTTGAGCCACGGCGATAACACAGTGCAGACGCGCGGAGTACCCACGGCGATCGCCATAAATATGGTTTCGGCAGAAAATTTGCCGGAAAACAGCATAAGTGCAGTGCTTTTTGATGGCAGAAATCACGAAATGCTTGTATATTGTGTAAAGCGCAGTTCATCTGGAGTGGATGAAGGCTTTTCAGATGGTGAAGTTTTGAATGCTGAACAGGCAGTGGAGTTTTTTGCGCGGAACAGTTTTGCGAACATTTGCGCACAAAGTCAGGAAGCCGGAGCGATCAAAGCGCTGCTGCCCGGAGCAGTGGCAGAGAAGTTGAATCTGGTGGAAGATTTTGATTTGAGTGCACTTTTGCGTTCAGAAAAACCGTTTGATAATAATCTGCGTGATTTGATATATATCCGACCGGCAGTATTTACCAAACCGGTGAATTGAAAAAAGATACGATGGTACGCCCGGATGGCGGAATAGGCAGACGCAACGGACTTAAAATCCGTTGTCCGATGAGGACGTGCGGGTTCGATCCCCGCTCCGGGTACCAAAAAATATAAAGCCGCATTTTGCGGCTTTTATTTTTTTGTCCCGCGGAGCGGTTGGGGGGATTGGGTTGCCTTGCGTTACTCGCCCTGCCGGGCTTGCGTTACTCAGGCTCTGCGCCGCTGGCGCGGCTTGTCAATCCTCCGCTCCGGGTACCATTTTTGCCTTTGGCAAAAAATGAAGCCTGCCAAGGCTTCGTTTCATACTGCTGCCAAGCGGAGCTTCATACATTGCAGCGTTGCTGCAATGTGCTTCATACGGCGACAGCCGTGCTTCATTTTTTACAAGCCTTGTCAGATGAAGCAACTTTGTTATGAAGCATTTGCGTTCCGCAAATATGAAGCACAAGCGGCAAAAGCCGCTTGTATAATAAGGATTTTTTTACTTACACGGCGGCAACGCCGCCTTTATCTGTAATTCCAGCACTGAATCTTAAAAACTTGCGGATTATCAATCCCATTTTTGACGCTTCCCCAAGCCCTCAAGCATTTTTAAGGTGTTTTGAAATTGCCTTGCTTATTGATTTATCTGTGATTTTTTCCAAATCCAGTATTTTACGGTAAATATAATTGTCAACGCTCCACTAAGTGTGTTTATTGCTCCAAAGGGTACGCGGAAGATATTTATGAGAGAAATTATTTCAGAAGAAGCAATTATTCTTAAAAATGAATAATTTGTCAGGAAAAGTATTATGTTACTTGCTGCAAATAATATTCCGCAAATGACAGCTGCTGATTTTATGCGATTCAGTGTCGCCAATCCTCCGGCAGTTGCCAAACTGCTCGACACTCTATTCATGTATATAATCGTAAAGATGGTTGCCAGAAAAATAAAAATTTGTGTTGGAGTACTACTTAAATTTAATATTAACCTCAACGCGTTGCGAAGAGATTGCGTTTCCAACCAATAATTTTTATCTTTATAGAAACTGTAAGCAACTATTTGCCAACCTAAAGCTGCGCAGGAAATTACCAGTTGAAAAATACCATAAAGCACCCAGGCAGTCACCATGCCGCCTTTTTTCGGTGAAGCTTCACAAATTGTAAAGTCTTTGCCGCAAACAGGACAGCTGACTTCCATACCCCGCCATTCTTCTTCTATTTCCAGAGACACTTGACAATGAGGACACAAGTACATCATAATTTTCTCCTTTATTAAGCCGATTCCTATTGTTTCGTATTCTTCCTTAAGATATCACCTAAAACAAGTTATGTCAAACAAAAAGTGTTTATTTCTGCCACGCATAATCATGCCGTCTGCCACATCAAAAAATTTGAAAATTTTTTGACCGCCAGTTCCTGGCAAGTTTCTCTTCAGGCTGTAAACTCAATCACCTTGCTCTTCGCTTAAGCAGATTTTTTTATGTTTTTGTGTAAATTTTGAAGTTGAAATTTGAAATTTGCACAGCTTGTGATATATTAGTACCCGGAACAGCCAAGGAGGTTTTTAATGATTCAGCGTTTTATAGAAGTGCAGTTGCAGCGTTTGGCGGCACAATTCCCGGTCATCACCATCACCGGTCCACGGCAGTCCGGTAAAACTACTTTGGCACAACATTATTTCAAAAATTATGATTATGTAAACCTGGAAGATCCTGAAGTCCGGGCGTATGCCGCAGAAGATCCCAAAGGTTTTCTGGCAGATCATCCGGCTCCATTGATTATTGACGAAGTTCAGCGGGTTCCGGAATTGTTGAGCTATATTCAGGTTATGGCAGACCGTGACCGCAAAGCAGGACAGTATGTCTTAACCGGCAGTCATCAGCCAAAACTGAAAGCTGAAATCAGTCAATCTCTGGCAGGTCGAACCGGAATCTTGCAGTTGCTTCCGCTCTCTATAGCTGAACTTGCTGCTACCGGCTGTTCATTAGATCGTGATGTGCTGCTGCATCGGGGGTTTATGCCTAAACTCTATGCTATGCCGGATGCGGATGCTGAACTGGAATATTCCAACTATTTTGCGACTTATGTGGAGCGTGATGTCAGACAATTGATCAATTTGCAGCACCAGCATGAATTTGAAGTATTTGTCCGATTACTGGCGGGGCGGGTCGGACAGCTTTTGAACTTAAACAGTCTGGCAGATGATATTGGCGTGAGCAGCAAAACGCTCAAGGAGTGGCTGAATATTCTGGAAGCAAGCTATATTGTTTTCAGACTGCCGCCGTATTTTGAAAACTTTGGTAAGCGTTTGGTCAAGACTCCGAAAATCTACTTCACTGAACCGGGACTTGCCGCATGGTTGATCGGAATCAAATCTGCAGATATGGTCAAACGCGATCCATTGATCGGCAATCTTTTTGAAAATATGGTTATTATCGAAGCATTGAAAGCCCGTTTGAACTCCGGAAATACACCGGATATGTATTTTTTCAGGGATCAGCGTGGATTTGAAATTGATATGCTGATTGCTGCGGGACGCAAACTCTATCCGTATGAAATCAAGTCTGCCCGCACCTGGTCATCGGATTTTGCAAGCAATCTGAAATCTTTTGCAGAACGTGACGCAAAAATAGAAAAGGGTACGGTGATTTATGCCGGTGATTTGAAACGCTCCGGCAATCCTGCTGCAGTGAACTTTGTCAATACCTCAGAGGTTATTCCGAAATAAGTTGTTACAGGTTGAATTTGCTGTAATAATACGGCTGTATGTGTGTGATTATTTTTATGACTTTTTTGCAGAAAAACATCCCCGGATATTTCCCATTTAAGTTGAAATTCTGTTGTTTTATGCTATATTTTTGTGTCTTCAAATCAGTAGGGTTGATGGTTTGATTCCCGGTTTGAAGATTGGCTGATTGGCATATAAAAATTCCCCATTTATTCCCCGCTATGATGGAATATTCCCCATAAATGGCCCGTTTT
>JAZNBV010000115.1:0-2635 GCA_045587205.1 Victivallaceae bacterium | reverse complement strand
CCAAAGAAATTCGACGGGAAGGGAAAAATGTTTTGGCTCTTATCTTTGATTCGGCACCGCAGGCTTCGCCGGATCACCGTGATGACGCTCCGGCTGAATTTGCTTATTTTCATCATTGTCAGATGAGTTTTGGCTGGGATTGGGCGCGGACTCTAGTGCCGACCGGGATTTTTGATCATGTTGAATTGCGTGGTTCGGAATTGTCACGGGTTCGGGATTGTTCATTTGCAACCGAGGGTAAATCGGTAAAACTGCATGTCGAGATCGGTACGCTGGAAGATTGCGAACAGACTCTTACTGTGAATATAGCACCCAAAAATTGCGCAGGAAAAGAGCTTACTTTCCAGAAAAAAGTAACACTTACTGCCGGAAAAGTCAATGAGTTTGATTGGGCTTTTGATTATCCTGAAGCCCAAATGTGGTATCCCAACGGTTACGGTGCCCAGCCGCTTTATACACTTACTTTGAGTATGCCCGGCGATGAGTGGAGTGCGCAAGTCGGCTTCCGTGATCTCAAGATGATCCGTAATAAAGACAGCCAGGAAGAAGCCTATCCGCTGACTTTTTCTGTAAATGGCAAGGCCGTTTTCACCCGTGGTATAAACTGGGTGCCGGCAGACATGATCTTTTCGCGTATCGACGCGGCACTGTATGATCGGCAGGTACGCATGGCTAAAGAAGCCGGGTTCAATCTGTTGCGGGTGTGGGGCGGCGGTTTAGTCGAAAAAGATGAGTTTTATGCTGCATGTGATAAGTATGGTATACTCGTGTGGCAGGAATTTCCTCATGCCTGCAGTCAATATCCGACGGATGTCAGATTTATTGAACACAAGGCGAGGGAAGGCGAAGCGATCATCCGTAAATTGCGTAATCATGTCTCCATGGCAATGTATTGCGGAGGCAATGAAGTACTTTATTACGGCGAAATACCTTACCACCCCGTATATGTAAAATATGGTGAGCTGGTCAATAAACTTGCTCCCGGTATGCCTTATCATATATCTTCGCCGGATCTTTCCCGCCCCGGGGAGCGGCATCACGGACCGTGGGTGCTTATGGAACACTCTTTCTGGAATGCACACAACCGGGCGCTGGCCAGCGAGTTTGGGTGTGCGGGGTGGACTGAACTGGAATCCATTGAAAAATTTATCCCGGCAAATGATCCGTGCCCGCATGGTCAAAGCTGGAAATATCACTTTACCATCGACTATCCGGCCAAACCGCTCAAGCCGCTGCTCGATGATTTTCAGCCGGAAAGTGGTAATCGGCGGCAGATGTGCGATATGACCATGTTTGCGCAAGCCGACCAGTTGGGATATGTTATGGAACACTACCGGATGCGTTTTCCGGTATCTTCCGGCTGCTATATATGGCAATACAATGAATCCTGGCCGACCAATTCTTACAGTATCATCGACTTTTACAGTCGGCCGAAAATGGCATATTACCGCTTGAAGAACGCCAATGCGCCGGTGATGATTTTTATGGAAGATGATTCGTGGCATATAAAAGATAATCTCTACAATGCCAGATTGTCAGTGGTAAGCGATCATGAACCGTTGAAAAATGCCAAACTTACCGTCCGGGCACTTGATGTGCATGGTACAGAAATTTTCAAGCAGGAATATTGCGGAGATTATCCGCGGGGCGTGAGCCGTCTGGGTGAAATAAATATTGCTTTGGATTCACCTCTTGCCAATGGGTTGCTGCTGGTGAAATTGATTGCAGAAGTTGACGGGCGTATAGTCTTTGACAATGAACGTTTGCTGGGTGTGCCTGACTTCAGCAAGGCGTTGAAATTGGCAGAAACCACGCTCGAATACCGTTGTAATATCTCTGAAGTTGAAAATAATGAAAAACTCCTGATTGCATTCGTGACCAATACCGGCAAGACCGCAGCATTGTTTGTTCGCGCTGATCTGCCGGAAAATGAACTTTACAGTGTTTACTGGCTGGATAACTACCGATTGATCATGCCGGGCGAAACGCGAGAGTTTCAGGCAGTGCTTACAGCCGGAACCACTCCGGGCAAGCTGACGCTGCGCGGCTGGAATGCGTAAGAGTAAAGGTCGTCATACAACAGTATTGGTGGGTGAAAAAAACTTTTTTGAAAAAGTTTTTTCACCCATACATTCTTTTTCTGAAGGTGGACAAAATTTTAAAAGGGAGATTTTTTAAGATTAAAAGGTTGTTCCTTCTCCTATCTTCACCTAATTAGATACTAATATTACAATAAGATAACATATAGATAAGAATGTGCATGAGGTAGTAGGTGTGGGGAATTAGCATATGTCTGTATAGATATATGGGGTCATAGAATATTGATACTTCCAAATTAAAAAAAAGCATGGGTTGTTTTTATGGCCTATGCTTTTTTTGTTGCCTTTCAGCGTTTCAAGAATTTTATCAAGCAGATAATGCCGAAGATTACTCCGGCTATTACCAGCAATACTATTATGCTGCTTAACGAAAATCCACCCAAGCTATCCGCTGGCGGATTTACTATTACTACCGGGGGGGGGGAAGGCCGGAGTATTGAAAACCCGGCAAAACCCATTGCGCAACATCCTACAGTTAAGAGTATTAATCCCATATATTGTACCTTTCTATTACAAATTAAATAACCGGAAGGCCA
>JAZNBV010000114.1:0-7018 GCA_045587205.1 Victivallaceae bacterium | reverse complement strand
TTTAGTAAATGAGGTTGGTATCTATGTCGTTGAATTTCTTGATTTGCTGTGATACTTTTGTTGAATCTTTGACCTCTGAATACAGTAAGCATTTTTTTGAAATGTTTTGAATCGTCCCAGCAACACTCAAAATCGTAATATTACGTTTTTGAGTGTTGCGTCAGGTGTCGTATCTTCGGAAAAATAAAATTTGGCAAATTTTGGCAAATAAATCAGGCTATTTGAGCAGAGTTTTATGCCCCGAATGGGCAAAAAAAATGGGGTGGTAGAACGGATTTGAACCGTCGACCTCCTGGGCCACAACCAGGCGCTCTAACCAACTGAGCTACAACCACCATTTAATCGTATCCATTAATATAGCACTGTTTGACTCTATTGCAAGTCAAAAAACATAAAAAATCACTTTTTTGCTTTTGATATGGCTCCGGTTGAAGTGTCGGAAAACGGCCCTCAACCTTTAAAACACGCCCATTTTTGCAAGGCTTATCCACAGCAATCGCAATGCACAGAGTGCGGTCAGTATCTGGATTATGCGCGTAAAACTTTTTTGAGAGATGTTTTTCAGCAGCAATATACCGATGGCGGAACCGATGACCAGGAATATCACCATTCCCGGCACGATTTTCAGCACATCAAAAGTTAATCTGCCGTCCAGGGCAAACAGCGGCAGTTTTATCCAGTTGAGAATCAGAAAGTACCACGCGGCGGAACCGATGTATTCTTCTTTGGAAAACTTCATCAGCACCAGATAGATCGCCATCACCGGGCCGGCGGCGTTTGCCACCTGTGTGGTGAACCCCGCAAGGATACCGAACACTGCCGCCATACCCATACTGCCGCGCCAGGCATCGATTTTTGCTTGCAGTCTGCCGCGGGTCAGACTCAATGTCTGAACTGCCAGAATGATCACGGCTATGGCAATACCCAGCACATTCAGGTCGGTTATGCCCCGCACCACCAGCATACCGAGCATCAGCCCGACAAATGCCCACGGCAGGAGATTGAGTACAAACTTCCAGTTGGCTGATCTTCGGTACCACACCACCGCCAGCACATCGCCCACGCACAGCAGCGGCAGCACTGCCGCTGACGCCACTGCCGGGTCGAAAAACTGCGTAAACATAACCACCACCAGCGCGCCCAGCGCCGGAATCGCGGTTTTGTTGATCCCAATGATCACCGCCCCGATCGCCAGAACTGCGATCTGCAGAGCGGTAAAATCACCAAACATCCACTGCAGCATATTATTGCACCTTCAGCTTACTTTACAACGATATTGACCAGACGGCCCTTGACGCAGATGACTTTGACCACATTTTTGCCGGCGATTGCCGCCTGGACATCGGCATTTCCCAATGCCAGTTGGGTCATAGTGCCATTGTCGGCTTCCGCCGGCATCATAACGTGGGCTTTGGGTCTGCCAAGCACCTGAACCAGTACATCAACCTCGGAGAGTCGGGTTTTGGCTTCGTCATAAACCGGGAACGGTACATAGGTGATCGTTTCGCTGTGACCGAGGAATTCCCAGAGTTCTTCGCCGGCGTGCGGCGCAAAGGGCGCCAGCATCTGAACCAGCGCTTCGGCGGCGGCGCGCGGAATTTCTTTGAGTTCGCTCAAGGTGTTGGTCAGCACCATCAACTGGCTGATAGCGGTGTTGAAACTGAAGTTTTCAATATCCGCGCCCACCTTTTTAATGGAGCAGTGCAGCACAAATTCCAGATCTTTATCGCAGGGCTTGTCCACAATGGGCGTTTCGGTAATAACACGGAACACCCGCTTGAGGAAACGGTGTACACCTTCCACCCCGGCGGTGTTCCACGGTTTGACCGCTTCCAGCGCGCCCATAAACATTTCGTAAAGGCGCATACTGTCGGCACCATAAGCGGCAATGATGTCATCGGGATTGACCACGTTGCGCAGACTCTTGGACATCTTGGCGGGGAACTCAACGAGTTTTTCGCCGTCGGATTTGCGGACAGGACCGTCGGCAGTGATCTCCACTTCATTGGTCGGCACCAGCACGCCGCGGCTGTCTTTGTAGGAAATACCCAGAATCATACCCTGATTGATGAGCTTCTGGAACGGTTCTTTGGTGGAAACAAACCCGAGATCAAAGAGAACTTTGTGCCAGAAACGCGCATAGAGCAAATGCAGCACTGCGTGTTCGGCGCCGCCGACATACAGATCGACCGGCATCCAGTATTTTTCTTTGCCGGGGTCCCAGGCTTTGTCGTTGTTGCACGCATCGATGTAACGCAGATAATACCAGCAGGAACCTGCCCACTGGGGCATAGTATTGGTTTCGCGGCGGCCTTTTCTGCCGTCGCGCGGATTGACATATTCCACCCAGCTTCTGGCCTTTGCCAGCGGTGGTTCGCCGGTGCCGGAGGGCTTGAAATCATCCATTTCCGGCAGTGTCACCGGCAGTTCGGATTCATCCACCAGCTCGATGGAGCCATCTTCGTAGTGAATGATCGGGAATGGTTCGCCCCAGTAACGCTGACGGCTGAAGAGCCAGTCGCGGAGTTTGTACTTGGTTGACTCTTTGCCTTCGCCGCGGGCGGCGAGCCAGTCGGTGGCGGCTTTTTTGCTCTTTTCCACCGGCAGACCGTTGAGATCAAGTCCGGAGTCATTGGCTGAATTCATCATCAATCCGGCGCCGGTCCAGCAGGCTTTGCCCGCCAGAATGGCATCAATGTCGGCATTTTCCGCGGCAGCTTCGGCGGCATCGGGCTGGATGATGCATTTTATCGGCAGATTGAAAACCGTGGCAAATTCAAAGTCGCGTGTATCGTGCGCCGGCACCGCCATAATGGCGCCGGTGCCGTAGCTTGCCAGCACATAGTCCGCAATCCAGATCGGAATTTTTACTCCGTTGACCGGGTTGACCGCATAGGCGCCGGTAAAGGCACCGGTTTTTTCGGTGGCAAGTTCGGTGCGGTCAAGATCGCTCTTGAGGGCGGCGGCTTTGCGGTAGGCATCCACAGCTTCGCGGCAATCGGCAGTGGTGATACTGTCAACCAGCGCGTGTTCCGGAGCCAGAACCATATAGGTTGCGCCGAAAAGTGTATCCGGGCGCGTGGTGTAAACAGTTACGCTCTTATCGGTATCGGCAATCTTGAAAATCACTTCCGCACCGGTTGATTTGCCGATCCAGTTGCGCTGCATTTCTTTGATGCCTTCGGGCCAATCCAGATCATCGAGGTCAGCAAGCAGCCGTTCGGCATATTCAGTGATCTTGAACATCCACTGTTTCATCGGGCGGCGTTCCACGGGGTGGTTGCCGCGTTCACTGCGGCCGTTGATAACTTCTTCATTGGCAAGCACCGTGCCGAGTGCGGGGCACCAGTTGACTGCCACTTCGTCAAGATACGCCAGACCTTTTTTGTGCAGCTGCATAAAGATCCACTGCGTCCACTTGTAGTAATTCTGATCGGTGGTGTTGATTTCGCGGTCCCAGTCGTAGCTGAAACCCAGCGCTTTGATCTGTTCGCGGAAGTGGTCAACGTTCTTTTTGGTGGTGATTTCAGGGTGGGTGCCGGTTTCCACAGCGTACTGTTCAGCGGGCAGCCCGAAAGCGTCCCAGCCCATCGGGTGCAGAACGTTGAAACCTTTCATACGCTTATAGCGGCAGATGATGTCTGTAGCCGTGTAGCCTTCGGGGTGTCCGACGTGCAGACCCGCGCCGGAGGGATAGGGAAACATATCCAGCGCGTAATATTTGGGTTTATCAGAGAAATCGATCGCCTTGAAAGGTTTTTCCTTTTCCCAGCGTGCCTGCCATTTGGCCTCAATATTTTTGAAATCGTACTCGCTCATAAGAGAATTCCTTTGCATTTGATGTTATATATACAAAAATACATTAATAATATAACATTAAAAGCATTATTTGCCATAAAAAAGCCGGATATTCCGCAAAAATGTGAGTCCGGAACCGTTTTCTGCCGCATACGCGGGCAGTACGGTAGATGGCACTTTAGTGGCGCCGCATACGCGGGCAGTACGGTAGATGGCGGCTTGGGATGTATTGGGAAGTATTGGGAAGTATTGGGAGAAAGTATTGCCGCCTTTACTGTAAGCAATACGGTGTGATATTGCAATGCGGGTTTAAAGCGGCAAAGAACAGTTCCCAAAATTTCCCAAAGCCTCTCAAAATCTCCCAAAATCTCCCACTGCCGCCACGCACAATTCCGCGCCGCGCAGGCGGCAGAACTTTACTCCGCCGCCACGCACAACTTTGCGCCGCGCAGGCGGCGCGCCGGAAATTTTTTATTACAGAACTGCCAGCAGTTCCACGTCAAAAATCAGTGCGGCATCCGGGGGGATCGCCTGGCCGGCTCCCCGGGAGCCGTAACCGAGCTTGGCGGGGATGAAGAGACGGTATTTGCTGCCCACACTCATAAGCTGCAGACCTTCGGTCCAGCCGGCGATCACCTGGGTAAGCATAAATTCCAACGGTTCGCCGCGGGAGATCGAACTGTCAAAGACTTCGCCGTTGAGCAGTTTGCCTTCGTAGTGGACGCGTACTTTGCTGTTCATAGAGGGTTTTTCGCCGGAGCCTTCTTCGATAACTTTGTACTGCAGCCCGCTGGCGGTGACTTTCACGCCTTCGGCTTTGGCATTTTCAGCCATAAACTTTTCTTCGGCAGCGCGGTTGGCGGCACTTACTGCTTCGAGTTCCTTTTCACCGGCGGCTTTCATAAGTTCCTGCAGTTTCTGCATTGCTTCGCTGTATTCAGCCGGATCGAGTTTGCTTTCGCCTGCCAGATAATCTGCCAGACCGGCGGCAACCATCTTGCCGTCCATTTTCACTGCCATCTGCTCGACATATTCGCCCATATTGATGCCGATGGCATAAGCGAATTTGTCCATATCACTGTTGAATTTGCTCATAGTTTTTCCTTTTTTTTATATGGTTGAATTATTTTATTCTTCGTCAAACAGAAATCCGTCAAGGTCACTGGCGCCGGCCATAATTCCGCGTTCGCTGGAACGGATGAACTCCGCAAAGTGTGCCACTTCCGGTGTCATAGGCTCCGATTCGATTTCCGTCAGGGCATTGGAACCGTTAAGCTCCTTGAAAAAATATGTCTTGATCGCTTTGCGGATCGCCAGACGGCTCTCTGACTCCATACCGGCACGGCGCATACCTATAACATTGGGGCCGCACACTTTGCAGTTTTCTGCCAGCATACAGTATGGCGGCACATCCTGCGGCAATATGGTGCGTCCGCCGATCATTGCCAGAGTGCCGATCCTGCAGAACTGGTGGATAAGAACATAGGCACTCAAAACAGCCCGGTCTTCGATGATAACGTGTCCGGCTACTGCTGTGTGGTTGGCAATCGTTACATAATTGCCGACCTGTGCGTCGTGTCCGATATGCACAAACGCCATCAGTAATGTTCCGTCGCCCACGGAAGTTACCTTGTCGGCAAACGGTGAACGGTGAATGGTCACATATTCGCGGATAACAACATTTCTGCCGATTTTTGTATAGCTTACGATCCCCGGTTTGAAGCGGTGATCCTGCGGCTCGGTACCAACCAAAGCTCCGTAGTAAATGCGGGTGTTTTCGCCCACAGTGGTGAATTCGCAGACTTTAGCGTGGGCATCGATCCAGCAGTTATCGCCGATAACGCAATTGTTTTCCACTACGGCGTAGGGACCGATCTCCACATTTTTGCCGATCACTGCTCCCGGAGCGACCACGGCTGTCGGATGAACAGCCATTATTTCACCACCGTTCCGGCGGCGGTATCACCGGTAAGTACGCGTTCCAGACTGCCGGCTTCAAAGAAGTTGAAGACAATGATCGGCAGATCGTGTTCGCGGCAGAGCGAAAATGCCGCCGCATCCATAACTTTGAGCTGGCGCGATAATGCTTCTTCGTAGCTCAAAACCTTGAAACGCACCGCGTTGGGATCCTTGAACGGGTCGGCAGTGTAAATGCCGTCAACTTTGGTGGCTTTGAGCACTGCATCGCACTGGGTTTCCAAAGCGCGCAAAGCGGCGGTGGTATCAGTTGTAAAGAACGGACTGCCCGTGCCGCCGGCAAAGATCACAACCTTGCCGGCCGAAAGATCGTTCATTGCTTTTTCGCGGTCAAACTGCGGGACTGCTGTGCTGAAAGGCGTGGAGCCGTAAACCACGGCATTGAGTCCGCTGTTGTTGCAGAACTCTTTGAGACACAGTGCGTTCATCATAGTTGCCATCATACCCATATAGTCGCAGGTCACCGGATCCATACCGGTATTGGCGCCCATTACACCGCGCCAGATGTTGCCGGCGCCGACCACGATCGCCACTTCCAAGCCTTGATCCACCAGCGGTTTGATACGTGCAACCGCACTGCGTACAGCATCTGCATCATACCCGTGATCCAATTTGCCTTTGAGAGTTTCTCCGCTCAACTTGAGCAGCACGCGATTGTAAACAAAATTGCCGGACATATAAACACCTTTCGTTAAAAAACTTTGTACACACTGTAAATATAACCCTGATTTCACTTTCTTGCAAGAAAAATCCTTGAGTTTTGGCAAATAGTGGTTATATTATTATAAAGATAATGTTGTATTCACACAGAAAGAGGTATTTTTATGGCCAATGATAAACTCAAAGTCGGCGTTATCGGCGTCGGTGCGTTGGGGCGTCATCACGCCCGGTTGTATAATTTGAGCGAAAACGCAGAAGTGGTCGGTATTTTTGATACCACCGGCGCCACTGCCCGCGCAGTCGGTGAAGAATTCAATCTGAAAGTTTACGATACCTGGCAGAAGCTGGCATCTGACTGCGACGCTCTTTCCGTGGCAGTGCCCGCAACTTTCCACCACGCCATGACCATTCCGCTCTTGGAAATGAAAAAACATGTATTGGTGGAAAAACCCATTGCTGCTACTGTGGAAGAAGCCGAAGCCATGGTCAAAGCCGCCAAAGAAAACAATGTGGTGCTGGCAGTCGGTCATGTGGAACGCTTCAACCCCGCCATGGACTTTCTGGAAAAATACAAAGCCAACAC
>JAZNBV010000113.1:0-23260 GCA_045587205.1 Victivallaceae bacterium | reverse complement strand
CCGCCAACTTGCGGGCGACTTTGACGTGAGTTGCAATGCCTTCCAGTGTTCTGTGCCGTACAGCCCTCCGTCGCCAAGAGCTTCCTCCTTCACATAAAGCTACGGAGGATAAATTTACGGGCATCCTTCGCCCGCTCCGTTGCACTCCGCTTATTTTTGCAAGCAAAAAAAATCTACGGATAGCAAGACTGGCTTGCCATCCGTAGCTTTAGCGAAGGATGGTGGAGCAGATGGGAGTCGAACCCACGACCTATACGATGCGAACGTATCGCTCTAGCCAACTGAGCTACTGCCCCTCAATTGTTATTTTATTAAAATAATCCGTTTTTTGAAAAATGCAAGTCTTTTATGGTAGTTTTTGTGAAAATACCTGTTATTTTGTCTGTTTTATGACTAATTTCCTGCTTTTGTATTGCCGGAAATTTGACTAAACTGCGCTTGAGGGATATATTACAAACTGTTATCGGAATATTTTTATCGGCTCTGGAAAAATAATTGCAATATGTCGGAAAAATTACACATAGCTTTAGTTATATACCGGTTTTTTCCGCACGGCGGGTTGCAGAAGGATTTTCTGCGGACTATGGACTCGGCTCTTTTGCGCGGGCATCGTATCACGGTGCTGCTGGCTGAACAGGAAGCAGATTTGCCTGCTCAACCGGATTTGTCGGTCAAACTGCTGCCAATAAAAGGTTTTTCCAATCACTCCAGAATGAAGTCTTTCGCCGCTGAAGTAAAGAAGGAAATCTCTTCCGGATCTTATGATAAGGTTCTTATGTTCAACCGGATGCCCGGCGGGGATTTTTACTTTGCCGCCGATAACTGTCTGGCAACTGACTGGGCAAAGCTGCATAGCGCCTGGACTCTTAAACTGCTGCCCCGGTACCGGACTTTTCTGGCTTTGGAAAATGCGGTTTTTGAAAAAGATTCCCGTACTCATATTCTGGCACTGACCACGGCGCAGATGCAAGACTATCAGAATGTATATCAAACTCCATCTGAACGCTTTACTGTGTTGCCGCCGGGAATAGATCCGGCTTGCCGCCGCAGTGAAAATATTGAAGAAATACGCCAGAAAATCCGTGAAAAATTCAATATTCCCCAGGATGCGGTGTTGCTTATTCAGGTGGCGGCGCAATTCGGTGTAAAAGGTGTTGACCGTTCGATTGGGGCATTGGCGGCTCTGCCGGAAAATTTACGCAAAAACACTTTTCTTTTGGTTGCCGGCGGCGGTGATATTGAGCAGTATATGCTTATTGCCGGGCGGGCAGGGGTGGCGGATAAGGTTGTGTTCGCCGGTGCCAGCAGTGAAATACCTGCTTTGATTTCAGCAGCTGACCTGATGATCCACCCCGCGCGCAAGGAAGCTACCGGAACTGTGATCGTGGAATCGCTGGCAATCGGAGTGCCGGTAATTGCTTCTGCCGCTTGCGGGTATGCTGATTTTACCGGTAATATCGATGTACAACTGGTTACACCCGAACCGTTCCGGCAGGATGAGCTGAACAGCGCTTTGGTTTATGCGCTTGAAAACCTGAAGCTGCTGAAAATCAAAACGCTGGCAATTGCAGAAAACAATCCTGACTTTTACCGGCGTTCTGATGTTATACTTAATTTACTGGAAAACTCTTGAGTTTATTGAGCCGCAACGGCTTTCAGATGCGCGATCTCTTCTGCCCAGAGTTCGGGCTGCGGGGTTTCCAGTATGATCGGCACTTCATCGAGTTTTTTATCGCGGGCAATGCGTTCAAAAGATTCCCACCCCAACTCTCCGGCTCCCAGCGGCGCGTGGCGGTCAACTTTGCTGCCCAGCGGTTTCATTGCATCATTCAGATGAATGCCGCCCAATCGTTCAAAACCGAAAAGCTTTTCAAACTTTGCCCAGAAACAGGCGTAGCCTTCCGGATTTTTCAAATCGTACCCGGCGGCAAAACTGTGGCAGGTATCTATACAGACCTTTACGCGCGGATTGTCGTGAGTGTATTCTATGATGCGGGCGATCTGTTCAAGTTCGTATCCTACATTGCTGCCCTGGCCGGCGGTATTTTCAATTACTGCCATAACATTATCTGTTGCATCCAGAGCCTTGATTATGCCTTCGGCAATGCGCTGCAGGCAGGAATCCATTTCAATAAGTTTGAGGTGACTGCCGGGATGGAAGTTCAGACGGGACAACCCCAATGCTTCACAGCGTTTCATTTCTTCGGTAAATGCCGCGTGGGCGGAAGCTGCTTTGCCCAGATCCGGCTGCCCCAGATTGATAAGATAACTGTCGTGCGGCAGGAGCATATCCAGACGGAATTTATATTTGGCACAATTATTTTTAAATGCGGCGATCTCTTCATCTTTCAGCGGCGGTGCGCTCCACTGACGCTGATTTTTGGTGAACAGTGCAAAGGTATCCGCTCCAATGGCGGCGGCATTGACCGGGGCATTGGCAACACCGCCGGCGGCGCTGACGTGGGCTCCAAAGTATTTCATAAAACGAAAACTCCATTTTTTCAATATTCAAACTGGCAAAAAACTGCTTGCCGGTGTAGTTTACTATAACTCAATATTACTTAAAAGCGAGTTTGAGACTTTTATTTTGTCAATAATTTTTGTTTTATGGCGGTGGTGCGGCAGTGGTCCAATGCTTATTTGATAACGGTACTCTGGTCTGGAACGGCAGCGATATGCCGGTTCTGGCGGCAGCAGTGCCGGAGCTTTTCAAGTTTGATGAGCGTACAATGAATTTTCGCTCCCGCGCCTGTGATTATGCGAAAATACAGCTGAAAGCACAGGCGCTTGGGGTGCCTGTTGATGATCGCGCGGCGGCTTTCAAGCAGATATCCGATCTGAATCTGCAGGAAACTTTGATCCCGCGCCCACACCAGAAAACAGCTTTTGAAGCGTGGCGCAAAAACTCATACCGCGGTGTGGCGGCTCTGCCCACCGGCAGTGGAAAAACGATTCTGGCGGTTATGGCAATAGCGCGGCTCAAGCGTTCTACTCTGGTATTGGTGCCAACTATAGATCTGCTTACGCAATGGGCGAATGTGTTGGAAAAGTTTTTCAAACGACCCATTGGTATGTGGGGCGGCGGCAGCAGTACTACTGAAGATATAACCGTTTCCACCTACAATTCTGCAGTTTTGAAAATGGAATTTTACGGCAACTGCTTTGCCTGTCTGATTGCTGATGAGTGTCACCATCTGCCGGGGCCTGCCAACCGTTTGGCTGCAGAGTGGGCGATTGCGCCTTACCGGCTGGGATTGAGTGCCACGCCGGAAAGTGATGCAGAACGCGATGCTGTGCTGACTGATTTGATGGGGGATCTCTGCTGCCGGATCCAGATCGATGAATTGAGTAAAGGCATATTATCCGATTACGATGTGGAAACTGTGGAATTGAATTTGACTCCGCAGGAGGAACAGGCCTATATATTAAACCGCAAGATATATACTGATTTTCTGCGGCAGCACCATATTGTGATGAGTTCGGTTCACGCCTGGCGGAATTTTATTATGGAAGTAGCCAAGTCCGGCTGGGCGGGGAAAAAGGCTTTTGAAGCATATCTCAAGCAGAAAAGTATTGCCCGCGGCGGTGAAGAAAAACTTTCTATGCTGTGGCAGCTGCTCTGCCGTCACGCCGGTGAACGGATCATTATTTTTACCGCAGACAATGCCCCGGCTTATGAGATCGGGCGCCGCTATCTGCTGCCGGTGCTTACTCATCATACCAAAAGCGCGGAACGCAAAAATATGCTGGAAAATTTCCGCGCCGGTGATTGTCCGGTATTGGTGTCCAGCAAAGTTCTCAATGAAGGCGTGGATGTGCCTGAAGCCAATATCGGTATTATTGTTTCCGGCGGCGCCGGTGTGCGCGAACACGTTCAGCGTCTGGGACGCATACTGCGCGCTAAACCCGGCAAAAAAGCCGTGTTGTATGAATTGGTAAACTCTTCCACCAGTGAACTGAATATTCTGACCCGGCGGCGTGAACACCGGGCGTATCAAACCAAAATCAGGGGGGACTGAAAGTTATGCTTACAAAGAACTTGCTGCAGTTCACCCGCAATGGCGGAAGAATAACACCGCGTTTTGTTCAATTGAATGAGCATACCTGTTTTATTGCCGGATCTTTGCTGAATATTTACCGGGAGGCAATGCAGCACCGGATACCACGATTTGAACTTGAAGATCAGCTGGAGCCGTATATCCGGGGCAGCGTACAGCCTAAACTTGCCGCCGCCTTGAACAAAACCATTCTGGATAAGTGCGAATTTACTTCGGGCGGCAGCGGTACTGATGCGGCAACTGTGCGCGAAATGATTTTTAAACGGGCGGCTGATATATTGAAAAATCCCCCCGGAGATCCGGCACAATACCGCCAGAAAGTTTATTCCACTCTGGCGCCGGAAGCGCTGGTTCTGCAGGATATTTATGGCGATCTGCCTGAATTTGACCTGCTGACGCAAGTGCCGCAATGGTCGGCCGCCGAACTCTGCAATGCGTGCAATATAGCAATGATACAGGGCTTACTGCTGTACAGTGATTCGTTGGAACTGACTTTGATCGACACCGATGCAGCTGCGATCCGCAAGTTTTTACGGCGGCTCAAATTTTACCGTTTGCTGCCGGAAATAAAGAAACTTTCACGCAACGAAATCAAAGTGGTTTTAAGCGGTCCTGCCGCTATTTTCGGAGAAAGCCGCAAATACGGTTTGCAGTTGGCATCGTTTTTCCCGGTTATACTTCTGCTTAAGGAGTGGAAACTGCGGGCGGAACTTAAATTGCGCGAAAATCACACTCCTGAAATACTCAATCTCAACAGCAGCCGTACTGAACTTTCCAGCCCCATCCGCCGTTGGGCGGCGTGTGTGCCGGAGGAAGTAAAGCTTTTTATTCAGCATTTCCGCGAAAAAGTTTCCACCTGGCACGAAGCTGCTGATGCCGATTTGCCGCGCATAGCCAACTGCGGCGCAGTGATAGTGGATTTTTCTTTTGAGAAGATTGCCGAAGCGGGAACTGTGATCCACGTGGAACTTTTTCACCGTTATTATACAAATAATCTTGAGGAACGGCTTAATTTTCTGCAGCAGCATCCGGATTACCCGCTGGCGGTGGGTATTGACCGCAGCCTGCTGGGGAAAAGCAATGAACAGGATATATTCAGACAATACCCGGCAGCCGCTGATCACATATTTTTTTACAGCAATTATCCCGGCGTTGAGCGCGTAAGCAAAACGCTGGAAAAGGTGTTGGAAAACTGTAAACGGTGATTTTTCAGCGTTTGCGCTGCCACGTGGCGGTAATCCCGGCGGGCAGAACTCTGCCGGTGATTTCCGGAATGGTCATTTCGCGGCTTTCGATGATTCCGCTGCCCAGTACAGAATCAAGCAATCGTTCCAGGCCCAGCGGCGTAAATCCGGGCGAGTGGCAGCTTAATGTGACAAATGCCCCGCCGTCTTTTTCCAGCAGATCGCGGCACATTGCCAGCAGTTCAATAATCTGATCGTCGATTTTCCACAATTGTCCGGCACTGCCGCGCCCGAAGCTGGGCGGATCCAACGCTATGCCGCGGTAACGGTTGCCGCGGCGGAGTTCGCGTTTGCAGAATTTGTTTACATCGTCCACGATCCAGCGGATCCGGTCGGGGACATCATCGTTCATACTCTGATTGATTCTGCCCCATTCCACCATTCCGCGTGAAGCGTCAAGGTGGGCAACCTGCGCACCCGCGCGTGCCATTGCCATAGAGCCGATACCCGAATAGGCAAACAGATTGAGTGTTTTTACATCTTTGCCCAGCGTGGGGATGATTTCTTCAAAAAACTCCCAGTTTTTATACTGTTCGGCAAAAAATCCCAAATGCCCGAAACTGGTCGGTTTTATGTGCAGATTGAAGTTGCCCCAGCGCATTTCCCAGCTTTCCGGCAGCGGTTTGCCGCGCATTTTCCATTTGCCGTGCCCGGAACTGTCGCGGATGAATTCGGCGTCGGCACTCTGCCATTCAGCGGCAGGAAGTTTGGGTTCCCAACAGGCATTCAGGGCAGGGCGGATAAGTTTCCACGCACCCACCTGTTCGAGTTTACGGAAATTACCTGTATCAAGAAGCTGATAATCAACTGCTCTCGTTTTATTTGCTTGATTCATTGTTCATCCTGATCGTATTCCGGCTCTTTTACTGGTTTGATGCCATCGGCGCGGTAAACAATATTACCGCCGCAAATGGTCATCAGCAGCCGGTTGGTGTGTTGTTCAAATATAGCCATATCTGCCCGGGTGCCGGGGCGGAGCACGCCGCGATCCTGCAAGCCGAGCGAAACCGCCGGCGTGTGACTGACACTGCACGCTGCATAAGTTTCATCGGTATTGGCGTAGTTCATCAAGCTGTGCCAGCTGTCATCCAGCAAAGTGGTGGTGCCGGCAAGTTTGCCTTCCGGGTTGTGCGAAAAACCGTTTTCCACAACAATAGGCGAATCCCCGATAAAATAGGTGCCGTCAGGCATTCCTGATGCCATTACCGCATCGCTGACAGCCACCAGTTTATCGCCCGGTTTGCAGCGGCAGGCAAGTTCAACCATACGCGGGTGCAGATGTCTGCCATCCATAATAAGTTCGGTAGTTACCCGGTCATCGGTCAAAGCCACTGCGGTTATGGATATATGGCGTTGTTCCAATGGCGGCATACCGTTGAAAAGGTGGGTGCAGCAGTGCGCTCCGGCATCGACAGCACGCAAGGTTTCTTCTTCATTAGCTATGGAGTGCCCCATAGAAGGTTGAATATTGTGTTCCAGCAGAAGTTCCACAAGTTTATCACTGTCCGGCAGTTCCGGCGCAAAGGTCACCCGGCGGATAAGTCCGTTGCCGGCGGCGATGAGTTCGCGGGCCATACCTGGATCAAAGGCCGCTATGGAGCAGGAATTTTGGGCACCGCGTTTCAGTTGATTGATAAAAGGTCCTTCCAGGTGGATGCCCAGCGGAATTGCCCCGGGCATATCTTTCTGAATCATTTCCGCAAGAGCGTTGATCCGGCCGGGCATAACATTTTTATCCAGACTCACGATTGTAGGCACAAAGCCCGTAATTCCGCGCGATGCCAGCAAAAGACTCATATCCTGCAGTGAACCGGTACTGCAATCAGCCCGCGAGGCATCAAAGCCGGCGGCGCCGTGAATGTGTGTGTCAATAAATCCCGGCATAATATATGCATCAGCAAGGTCGTAAACTTCCAGCTCGGCATCCATATTGAATGCTGATATACCGCCCACGGCTATGATCCGGTTGTCTTCGCAAAGCACTGCGCTCTGATCAATGCGCTTTTGCGGTGTCAGGCAATATCCGGTCTTGTAAAGGCGGCGGATCCGTTTTCGGGAACTCATACTACCGTATTCCTTATATAATATACATAAACTCTCTTTTATGATAATTTATCATAAAATACTGAAAAAGCAAAACTGAATCCGGTTCTTCCGGTGATTTTTCCTGCCGACGGGTAAAAACAGCTGATTCCTGTTTTGCCTTATATATCCAATATTGCAAAAAGTCAAGTCCTGAAACAAGAAAAATTTCAAATTTTTTTCTCGAAAACTTTTGATTTTGGATTTGTATTATTGACAAATTGTAGTAAATTGATAATTGTTCGCCGCAAGCGAAAGCGAGATGGGGTTGTTAATAACTTGTTAATAAGTTGTGTGTGACTGGCTGGTTTTCGTTGTAAGTTGCGATTCTTCTATACAGTTTGAATGTTTTACAGCAAAACTGCATAAGAAAAAGCAGCGGGAAATACTCTGAAATAGTGATTTTGAGCTTGTTTGAGTTCAAAAAACAGTTTTGATGAGTACGAAATGAACAAAAAGCGGGGGCTGCAGAGGAGTTCTGACGGAGAACCTTGAACAGTTGTAAAACAATTTGTTGAGCAGGGTTTGCAAAAGTTGTGAACAAGTTGCAGTGCTTGTGATACGGAAATGTATCATAAAGAAAAATAAATTAATTCAGCGGGTGCCGTCAGGGAAGGGGCGGCGATAAAAGTTTTTTGGTAAAAAAAGATGTCTATAGTAGAAAAATCAGCTGCGGAAATCTGGGACATTGCAGCAAGATATCTGCGCGGGAAGGTATCCACCGGACCGTATGAACAGTATTTTGCCGGGATGGTTCCGGTGCGCCTGGATGAACATTGTCTGGTGCTGGGCGTGTCGAATGACTTCTTTGCTGATTGGGTGGAAGAAGGCTATGCGGCGCTTATCAATGAGTCATTGAGTAATATTGACGGCATTGATTACACTCACTCGTTTGAATCCGGTTATCAGCCGGTCGAGGTAGAAAAGGTGCCCGAAGAAGCTGTTGCCGCCGCTCCTGTCCCGTTGCAGGAAAATACATTTCTGCCGCGTACCAACCGCAACTGGCAGAGTGGCAGTGTGCAGAAGACTCCGGAGCGCACCGGCACTCCGGTGAATTCCATATATACTTTTGAAAACTTTGTTGTCGGCGAGGAAAACCGCTATGCTTTTGCCGCCGCCAAACGCGCCACGGAGTGTCCGGGATTGTTCAATCCGTTGTATATTTATGGTAACACCGGAATTGGAAAAACCCACCTGCTGCAGGCAGTGGCGCACGAAACCCGCCGCAAATATCCGGATATGGTGGTGCGTTACGCCACTTGCGAAGAAATTCTGAACAGCTTTGTTGCATCACTTAACAGCCACCAGTACGGAGAGTTCCGTTCGCAATTACGCGATGTGGATATGCTGCTGGTTGATGATATTCACGTATTGGGCGGCAAAGGTCAATTGCAGGAACAATTCTTCAATGCTTTTAATACACTCTATGCGGAAGGAAAACAGATTGTTCTCACTTCTGATAAGCGTCCGTCGGAAATCGCCGGTTTGGAAGCACGCCTTATTTCCCGTTTTGAGCAGGGGGTGACCACTGAAATTTATGCCCCGGGTCTGGAGATCCGTATTGCAATTTTGCGTGGTATGCAGCAGAGTTTTATGATGCGTTTTGAAGATGAAGTTCTTGAATTCATAGCCTCGCGCATATCCAGCAATGTGCGCCGTCTGCGCGGTGCGCTTATGCAGCTGCTTACGCGGGTATCACTGGATCCGGATATGCCGGTGACGCTGCAGAGAGTGGAAAGTATTCTGCATTCGGTGTTTGAAGAAGAGTTTACTTCGCAGCAGATCACGGTCGATGAGATCCAGAAAAAAGTTGCCGAATACTTCAATTTGCGTATCAGTGACCTTTTGAGCAACAAGCGCCCGAAGAGCATTGCTGAACCGCGTATGGTGGCAATGTATCTGGCCCGCAAACTTACCGACAGCAGTTTTCCGCAGATCGGTGATGCGTTTGCCCGCAATCACGCCACGATCATCAATGCCTGGACCAAGGTTCCGGAACTCTGCGCAAAAGATGAAGATCTGCGCCGTGCAGTGGCAGTGTTGGAGCGTCAGCTCAAGGCGTAAAAAACAATTAGAATATACCTGATGTGGAATTGCGGATGCGGTTCCACATTTTTTTTGCATTTTTATTGCTAAAAACTATACACAATGCTTGCAGTGTACGGCGGTTGGAGTTATATTATTCAACGTCTGTTCTATTCTGATTTCCGGGATGTTGTTTGAACGGCGGATTTCATACAGAATACAGTTGACAGAAGGTTGTTTGAATTTATATATTTTTATGATGACAAAAATAAAAGTTCCGTGCCCCGCAGGCACTGTTTTTGAACCGGCAAAATGGGTTGTACGCAAACTCCGCGATGCCGGGTTCAACTGCTATTGGGTCGGCGGAGCGGTGCGTGATCTGGTGTTGGGGCGTATTCCCGATGATGTGGATATGGTAACTGACGCTGTGCCGGAAGAACTGAAAAAGGTTTTTCCGGATGCGGAAATGGTCGGTGCCTGTTTCGGTGTGGTACTGGTGAAAAGTTCCGGAGTGAGTTTTGAAGTTGCCACGTGCCGCGAAGAACGCTCCTACGGTGACGGCAGACGCCCTGATGAAGTAAAATTCACCCGGGATTTTGTGCGCGATCTTCAGCGCCGTGATTTTACTGTAAACGCTATGCTTTATGACCCGGAGGCTGGAGAAGTTTTTGATTACTGCGGCGGACTGCGTGATATTGAATTACGCCTGATCCGGGTGGTGGGCAACGCTGAAGAACGGTTTGCGGAAGATTATTTGCGTTTGTTCAGGGCGGTGCGTTTTGCCGGAAAACTCAATTTTGAGTTGGAAGATTCTACGCAAAACGCGCTGAAAAAGATGGCTCATTTGAGCAGTAAACTGGCAGCTGAACGGGTGCGTGAAGAGTTGGAGCAGATGATCTGTTCGGAAAACCCCGCGCGTGCATTGAGACTTTTGAGAGATTGCGGTCTGCTGGCGGTGTGGCTGCCGGAAGTTGCGGCGCTTGACGGAGTTGAACAGCATCCGGTGTATCACCCGGAAGGGGATGTGTGGACGCATACACTTTTAATGTTTGAGCGTTTGCAGAAAAGATCGGAACCGCTGCTGGCGTGGAGCATATTGCTGCACGATATCGGGAAAAAGCCGACTTTTTCGCGAGGCGAAGATAATATACCGCACTTTTACGGGCACGAAGCTGTCGGGGCGGATATGATCAGAGGTATTACACAGAGATTGCGTTTTTCGCGGGAGTTGGCAGAAGGTGTGGAGCACGCGGTGCGGTACCATATGCGTTTTGCTTCAGTCCGGGAGATGCGGCAGGCAAAATTGGCAAGACTGCTGGCTGAAAAAAACTTTGCCGTGGAACTGGAACTGCACCGGCTCGATTGCCTCTGCAGTAATGGTTTGATGGAGACATACGCATTTTTGTCAGAAAAATCAAAAAAGATGTCATCGTTAAGTCTGCCGCCGCCATTGCTCAATGGCAATGACCTTGCAACATTGGGATATAAGCCGGGAGCATTGTTCAAAAAAATATTGAACAGTGTGATGGATGCTCAATTGGAAGATAAGCTGGCAGATAAAAAATCGGCATTGGAATTTGTAAAAAACAATTTTCCGCTGGGGTGAAAATCCTGCGCGGAAATATATAATAAAAATTTATTAAAACGGAAAGAGTGGTTTTTATGAGTGGCAAAATAGGTGCACCAGAAGATTATGTGCACAGCAGTGTGTTGGAAAAATTGCAGTTGGAACGCTTGCAGAAAATCGTTAAACATACTTATGAAAATGTGGAAGTTTTCCGCAACCGTATGCAGGAAAAGAATCTGACTCCCGATTGCGTGAAAAGTCTGAAAGATCTGGCTCTGCTGCCTTTTACCAATAAAACCGATTTGCGCGATTATTACCCGTTCGGTCTTTTTGCCACGCCGATGAGTGAAGTAGTTCGTTTGCACGCCTCCAGCGGTACCACCGGCAAACCGATCGTGGTAGGCTATACCAAGCAGGATATCGAACTGTGGGCAGATGTTATGAAGCGCGCATTTTTGAGCTGCGGATTGGATCGTAATGATGTTATTCAGGTTTCCTATGGTTACGGACTCTTTACCGGTGGGCTGGGGGCGCATTACGGTACTGAAGCATTGGGCGCCACTGTGGTGCCGACTTCCGGCGGCAATACCCAGCGCCAGTTGATGGTTATGCAGGATTTCGGTGTGACGGCGATCTGCTGTACTCCCAGTTACTTCAACTTCCTGGCGGAAAAAGCGGTTGAAAGCAATATTAATATGCGCTCACTGCCGCTCAAGGTGGGGATTTTCGGTGCAGAACCCTGGACTGATGCAATGCGCCGCCAGATGCAGGAAAACACCGGTATCGAGCCGTTTGATATTTACGGCTTGAGTGAAATCATCGGCCCCGGTGTGGCAATCGAATGCAGTGAACACAATGGCCTGCATATTTTTGAAGACCATTTCTACCCTGAAATCGTTGATCCGGATACCGGAGAAGTTCTGCCGGATGGTTCATTCGGGGAATTGGTGATCACCACTCTGACTAAACAGGCGTTTCCGATGATCCGTTACCGGACACACGACTTGACCCGGATAATTTCCGAGCCTTGCAAATGCGGCAGAACATTGCGCCGGATCGACCGCATTGCCAGCCGCTGCGATGATATGATGATCATCCGCGGGGTGAATGTGTTCCCGTCGCAGATCGAATCGGCGCTGCTTTCGGTGGACGGTACGTTGCCGCACTATCACATCGTGCTTTATACCGAAAAAGGTATGGATAATATCGAAGTTGATGTGGAAGTCAGCGAAAAGATTTTCTCCGACACCATCAGCACAATGGAAGAGATGCAGAAGAAACTCTCTTCGGCTATTGAGCATACCATCGGTCTGCGTGTAAAGGTCAAGCTGGTAGCACCGCAGACTATCCAGCGCTCGGAAGGCAAAGCCAAACGGGTGATCGACCGCCGTGAGCGCATTTAACAATTTATTTTTTTCAGGATTGCAAAAAGTATGAAGTTCAGATTTTTCAGTATGCTGGTTGTGGCGGCGGCAGTCTGTACTGCTGTTACAGTTGTTGCAGCACCTATTGAAATAAGCAAATCAGCCCAGCACAGTTATGTGCAGCCGACACTGCAGATAAAATCCATTGCCGGCGATAAAGATTTGTGCGGACCTTTTTACCGCTATATTTCTACCTGCGGGTGGTTTCGCGTGGTCAACGGACCGGCTGATTATACGCTGGAGTTTGTCGGTGGCGATGGCAGGATCATTATGAATCTGGCATTTGGCGGCAATCCGGTTTTGCGTAAAAATATCACCTATTCCGGCGATATCCGCCGGGCGGCGGCGCGGGCAGTTGATGAACTTATCTATGCGCGTTTCAAGCAGCGTCTGTGTGACAGTCAGCTGGTTTTTACAGCTGAAACAAAACGCGGACTCAAAGAGGTGTTTATCTGCGATACCGACGGCGGAAATATACGCAAAGTCACTGATTTTTCGCACAGTTGCGTGGAACCGGCTTGGATGCCGGACGGCAAGTCGGTGGTTTATACCAGATACAACGCATCCGGAACCGATCTTTGTGAAACTATGCTCAATCCGTGGAGAACCCGCCGTTTAACCAGTTTCAGGGGAATGAATGTAGGTGCTGCAGTACATCCTTCGGGGAATTTTCTGGCAATGATTATGAGTATTGACCGTCAGGTGGAACTGTATGTAAAATCATTCAACGGCCGCGAGCGCCGCCGTCTGACCAACAGTAAAGCAGTGGAGGCTTCGCCCTGCTGGCAGCCGGCCAGCAGCAATATATGCTATGTATCCGACCGCAGCGGCAGACCATCGCTTTATCTTATCAATGCCAATGGTGGAAGTGCACAGCGGATCCCCACCGTCGGCTCTGAAGCCGTGACCCCCAGTTGGTCGCCGGATGGCAAACTGGCGTATTCGGCAAAAATCGGCGGCAGTTACAAACTGGCGGTCTATGACCCCAAAGGCGGCGAAAGCGGCGTTATAGCAAATTTGCCTGCCGGCGATTGGGAAGCGGCAAGCTGGGCGCCGGACTCACGGCATCTGGCGGCGTGCCGCCGGGTGGGTAAGCGCAGTGAAATATATATTGTGGACAGCAAAACCGGTGTTTCACGCAAACTTTTGAATATGAATTTTTCCCAGAGTTCTCCTGATTGGTCGCCTATCCGGAAAGATTGAGAGTGTATTGGATCGGAATAAAAAATGACCGCTGATTTCAATGAAATATGCAATTGGCTTTTTTCTCTGCACCGTTTCGGTATAAAACTGGGGCTGGAGCAGACTCGTAAACTTGCCGACCTCTGCGGAGCGCCGGACCGCGGTTTGCGCTTTATTCATCTGGCGGGAACCAATGGCAAAGGATCCACAGGGGCAATGCTGGAACGCGCTTTGCGGGAAAACGGATTTACTACCGGTTTTTATTCATCGCCGCATCTGGTGTATGCCAATGAACGGATCCGTATCAATGGTACAGCGGTAAGTGAAGAAGAGTTCTGCTATGCGGCTGAAAAAATCCGCATTGCAGTGGAAACAATGCACAAAGAAGGCGCATCGCCGACTTATTTTGAAGCCATTACAGTGATGGCGCTTATGATTTTCCAAGCGCATAAGTGCGACTATGTGGTCTGGGAAACCGGTATGGGCGGCAGGTTGGATTCCACCAATATTGTTGATACAGCAATAAGTGTAATAACCAATATAGCGCTGGATCACGAAAAATTTCTGGGCTGCGATCTTGCTTCGATAGCGTCGGAAAAAGCCGGTATCATAAAGTCCGGTACGCCGGTGGTCACTGGATGTATGGCTGAAGAAGCGGAAAAAGTGATCCGCGACCGGGCGGAATTTTTGCAGACAAAGTATTATCGGGCAAGCGATGTTGCACCGCTTGATTATACATTTGAACCGTTGGTACGCCCCGGCTTCCAGCAATTCAAGTGTGCAGGAGAAACCGTGAAACTGCAGCTTAACGGCGTAATGCAGCAGCGCAATGCACAGCTGGTTATTGCAGTATTGAAAGTGCTGGGTTTGTGGAACAGCAAATCGCTTGAAGCTTTGAGTCTGACCCGTTGGCCGGCGCGTATAGATTCTGTCGGCAACGGCAGATTTATACTCGACGGTGGACATAATCCCGATGGATTGCGTGCGCTGGCGGAAACACTGAAAGTGCTTTATCCGGGTAAAAAGTTCAAATGGCTTTTCGGGGCGTTTGCAGACAAGGATTTTTCCGGCGGTCTGGCAGTTATTGCGCCGCTGGTCGATGAGTTGTACGCAGTTGGATTTGCTGAAGAGGCACGCCTTTCGGCAACGCCGGAAGCCATTGCTGCGGAAGCGGGCAAGTGTGGAATAGAAAAATGTCAAGCTGCCGATCTGAAAGATTTTCTGCAGCAGGAACTGCATAACGCAGAAAATGACAAATTGCCGGTTGTTATAGCCGGTTCATTATATTTAGCCGGTGAGGTACTTGAGGTATTGGAAAAGCCGGAATTCGTTTTAAGTTTATAAAATCATATAATATTTCAGGAGTCTTATGACAAACAGTTTTACAGTCAGAAGCAGTATGAATGCCGTCGGCAAAAATGACGGGGCAATGCTGCTTACCGTGCGCGGTACATCGTTTTTTCCGTATGTGCTGACTCCGGTATTTGTTGATGATCCGGCGTCAGTCAAGCGCCTGAAAGCTGCCAATGACGGCAACCGCCTGGTGGCGGTTTTTCAGGAAGTCGGGGAGGATTTTTCTGAATTTGTCAACCGTCATCCGGATTGCCGGATAAAGACGGTAATCTGGCGCGAGAAGGAGCTTTCCAATATAGGCTGTCGCGCTCGTATTGTAAAAATGCTCAATTTTCCGGATGGTTCAGTGCGGGTATTGCTGCGGAGTTTGAGCCGTTGTGAGTTCCGTGCTCCGGAAAATGTTGATGCTCCGTCATATTTTCCGCTGCGTGAAAATATGATCAGTGATCAGGCGGCTGTGGATGGTATGCTGGGAGAAGCGGTCAAACAGTTTCACGGTATAGCCAATTTTCTGCCCAATTTTCCGGAGGAACTCCGCAACGGATTGAATTCATTGAGCACGCCGGCCAAAGTAACCGACCTCATAGCTGATTCACTGAATCTGCTGCCGACGGAAAAAATCTGGCTGCTGCAGGCTTTGAATGTGGATGAACGGTTGCACTTTCTGCTGGAACTTTTGAATCGCGAACTGGAAATAATGCAGCTGGGCGCTAAAATCCAGGGCGAAGTGCATCAGAATTTATCCCAGCATCAGCGGGAATACTATTTGCGCGAACAACTTAAAGTTATCAAAGATGAACTCAAAGAAGATTCGCGCAATCCGGATATTATCGATATAGAAAACCGGCTGCTGGAAAAAAATCTTCCCGATGTGGTGGCAAGTACGGTGGAAAAAGAATTGGGGCGTCTGGAACTTATTCCCACTATGTCACCGGAATATCACGTTGCGTATAACTACATAGATTGGCTGTTGTCGGTGCCGTGGTGCGAATACAGCGAAGACAATCTGGATATTGTTTCGGCACAGAAGGTGTTGGATGAAGATCACTTCGGATTGGAAGATGTCAAAAAACG
The DNA here is from genome assembly GCA_045587205.1 of Victivallaceae bacterium. Lineage (GTDB taxonomy): Bacteria > Verrucomicrobiota > Lentisphaeria > Victivallales > Victivallaceae > SIG78. The sequence continues at coordinate 7,251 of JAZNBV010000113.1, read as the reverse complement.
CATTCTGGAATTTCTGGCTGTTATGCAGCTGAATCCGGAACGCAAATCGCCGATTCTCTGTCTGGTGGGGCCGCCCGGTGTGGGTAAAACCTCGCTGGGGGAATCTATTGCGCGGGCTACCGGACGCAAGTTTTTGCGTGTGGCGCTCGGCGGCGTGCGTGATGAAGCGGAAATCCGCGGTCACCGCCGTACTTATATAGGTGCATTGCCCGGCAGAATTGTACAGAATCTGAAAAAAGCCGGTACCGCCAATCCGGTATTTATGCTTGATGAAATCGATAAACTTGCCTCTGATCAGCGCGGCGATCCGGCATCGGCATTGCTGGAAGTATTGGATCCGGCACAGAATACCAGGTTCAATGACCATTATCTGGAATTGGATGTAGATTTGAGCAAAGTGTTTTTTATTGCCACAGCCAATGTAATGGATGCCATTCCCGGGCCGCTGCTTGACCGTATGGAAGTGATTACGCTGCCCGGATATACCAGTTACGAAAAACGCGAGATCGCCCGCCGTTATCTGGTGCCGCGCCAGCTCAAAGAAAATGGTCTGCCTACCGGAAAATTCCACATATCTATGGCGGCAGTTGATGAGATAATCGACCATTACACGCGCGAAGCCGGGGTGCGTAAACTCGAACAGCACATAGCGTCGCTCTGCCGCAAATTGGCGCGCAAACTTGTGGAAGGCTCTATAGAAGAAGGTAAACGCGTAAGTGTTACCGCAAAGATGGTACGCGAATTACTGGGGCCGCGCCGCTATCTTATCGACAGTGCCATCAATGCTCCTGCTGTTGGCAGTGCCACCGGTATGGCGTGGACCGCGGTTGGCGGGGCTATCCTGACCGTGGAAAGCCTGATGGTGCCTGGAAAGGGCGATCTGAAGCTGACCGGTCAGTTGGGCAGTGTTATGAAAGAGAGTGCAGAAGCGGCATTCTCGCTTATCCGCAGCAGAGCGGCGGAGTTCGGGATCGATCAGGAAGTTTTTGAGAAGAACAATTTTCATATCCACGTGCCGGATGGCGCCACCCCGAAAGACGGTCCTTCGGCAGGGATAACCATCACCAGCGCGTTGTATTCGCTTTTGACCGGACAATCGACCCGTCCGGCATTGGCAATGACCGGCGAAGTCAATTTGCGCGGTCAGGTCACTGCGATCGGCGGACTTAAAGAAAAAGTCATTGCCGCATTGCGTTCTGGCGTTAAAACCATTATATTGCCGGAAGAAAATACCAAAGATCTCGAAGATATACCAGAATATATTCGCTGTCAGCTGGATTTCAAGCCGGTGAACAATGTGGATGATGCTTTGAAAATAATTTTTGATAAAGCAAAAAATAAAGGCAAAAATAAATGAGTTCAAAAAGTTTAAAAGTGCTCTTTATCTTCACTGCTGTACTGCTTGGCAGTATTGTGGCTTGGGCTGATGCAATGATCGCGCCGGAACTCTTTCTGGCGCTGACCCGCAGCCGGGCTGAACAGCAGAACAGCTTTGCCGATCTTGCCGGAAAAGTAACTCACTTGCGGCGTAATCAGGGCGGTGCGGTGCGGCACGATATACGCTTTGTTATCCGTTTTGACCGGGCAAAAGTTCAGGCATTATTGATGCTGAATAATGATGAGAAGCATTTTTTTGAACGCATTTTCAGAAAGAAAAATTCATCGCGTACCGTGTGCAATAAAAAAGCTGATATTCTGTTGGAACAAATGGGTTTTTTTATCGGCGACCTGACGATGGATTTTCTTGACTGCCCCGTAGAGCGCGAACTTGCCGGAGAACGGTACAAAACGCTTGCCTGCCGGGTGCTGCTGCTGCGCAACAAAGATGGCGGTCGCGTCAAGGTGTGGATCGCCCGCGATTACCTGTTTCCGCTGCGGGCGGAGTTTTACAATGCCGGTGCAAGCGAAAATGATAAAGCGGACCGCACTCTGGAAATAACCGCATTCAAAAAGATCGGCGATTATTATACCGCCACAGATATAGCTTTGCTGGCAAAGGATTTCCGCAGCCGCATAGAGTTCAGCAACTGCAAGGTAATGAGCGCAGATGATCCGGCAGCAGAAAAAGATTTTCAACAACTCAAATAAATGGAGTGATCTTATATGTACAAAACAGGTGAAATTATCAGTAACCGGTGTTTGAAGGGCGATTATTATCAGGCAGTATTTTATGCTCCTGAAATTGCCGCCAAAGCCATTGCCGGACAGTTTGTTCACGTGCAAATAGCCAATATGAGTGCCAATATCCTGCGGCGGCCGTTCTCCATAAACGATGCCGATGCAGCTGCAGGTACTGTGCAGATAACTTATAAGGTTGTCGGTTCCGGTACTGAAGTTTTGAGCAACCTTGCTCCCGGTGCAGTTTGTGATCTTCTGGGACCGCTGGGCAACGGCTACAAGATGCCGGCGGATGATGAAATACCGGTGATGATCGCCGGCGGATATGGCACTGCGGCAATGTATATGATCAGTAAAAATGCCGCCGATAAAGGTATATTGCTGGTCGGTGCACGCGGCGATGCCGATCTGATTCTGCTGGATGATTACCGGAAAAACGGTACCGAAGTGCGTGTTGCCACCAATGACGGTTCGCAGGGAACTAAAGGTTTTGTTACGCTGTTGCTGGAAGATATTCTGAAAAATCCTGTTCCCGGCAAAAAGTACCGCTTTTACGCCTGCGGTCCTACTCCGATGCTGATGGCGGCAGGCAGGATGCTCTGCGCTTCAGGGCGTGAAGATGGCGAATTGAGTCTTGACCACGTTATGTGCTGCGGGGTGGGGGCCTGTTTTGCCTGTGTGGTAAAAGTCAAAGACGGCGATACATTCCGCTATGCACGCAGTTGTTCAGAAGGGCCGGTGTTCAGTGCCGGGGAGGTCTATTATGAAAATTGATATGAGTGTGGATCTTGGAAAATTCAAGATCAAAAATCCGGTGATGACTGCATCCGGAACTTTCGGTTACGGTTATGAATATCACCAGCTTTATGATATATCGCGCCTGGGGGCTGTGGTGGTAAAGGGGATTGCTCCTTTTGTCAGCAACGGCAATCCCACTCCGCGCGTGGCGGAAACCTCCAGCGGTATGCTCAACGCTATCGGTCTGCAGGGGCCCGGTGTGGATAAGTTTCTGCACGGCGAACACTATATGCCGTTTTTAAGAACCACCAATGCTACTGTGATAGTCAATATCTGGGGCAAAAGCATTGCCGATTATTGCGAAGTAGCTGAACGGCTGGAGGCGGAAGGTGAGGGGATCACCGCGCTGGAAGTAAATATATCCTGCCCCAACGTCAAAGCCGGCGGGGTGGCATTCGGTACAGATTTGAAATTGCTTAACGAAGTGATCTCTGCTGTACGCAAAGCCACCACATTGCCGCTGATCGTTAAATTAAGCCCCAATGTAACTAAAATCGGTGATTTTGCCAAAGCTTCTGAAGATGCCGGCGCGGATGCTGTTTCGCTGATCAATACCATAACCGGTATGGCGATCAATGCGGAAACCCGCCGTCCGAAAATTGCCAATCTTACCGGCGGTTTGAGCGGCCCTGCTGTCAAGCCGGTTGCATTGCGGATGGTTTACGAAGCCAGCAAAGCTGTATCCATTCCGGTTATCGGTATGGGGGGGATCTGCAACGGCATTGACGCGGTGGAATTTATGCTTGCCGGAGCCAGCGCAGTGGCAGTGGGAACCGCTACTTTTGCCGATCCGTATGCCCCGCTTAAAGTGATCGACGGTATTCACGATTACCTTGAACGGCACAATTATTCGAGCGTATCAGAAATAGTCGGCGCTCTGGAAATATAAAAAATTCAAACAGGAGATATGAAATATGCCAGTATTCAAACCATTTCACGGTCTGGTTCCGACCGTTGAGCGTGCCGCCCAGATTGCGGCAGTACCTTATGATGTAGTCAACAGCGCTGAAGCTGCGGCTTTGGCAGAAGGCAATCCGTACAGTTTTCTGCACGTGTCGCGTCCGGAAATCGATATGGAAAAAGGCATCGATCTTTACCGCGACGAAGTTTATGCACAGGCGCGAAAAGGCTTTGAAAAACTCATTGCCGAAGTACCGCTCTCTGTGGATAAAGAAGCACACCTTTATATCTATAAACTGGTTATGGGCGAACAGGTTCAGACCGGTGTTTTCGGGGCTGCATCTGCAGTGGATTATGCAGAAAACCGCATCAAAAAACACGAAAAGACCCGTCAGGATAAAGAAGATGACCGTACCCGCCACGTTATGACTCTGCGTTCGCATACCGGCCCGGCATTCTTTACCTACAAAGATGTGGCGGCAATCGATGAATTGGTGGCCGCTGAATGTGCCAAAGCACCGCTGTTTGATTTTGTGGCTGCCGACGGTATCGGTCACACGCTGTGGCGGGTGGATGCTGCTGTGAGCGAAAAACTTGCACAGTTGTTTGCCGCGGTGGATTGCTTCTACATCGCCGACGGTCACCACCGCAGCGCGGCGGCGGCACGGACTATGAAAGAGTGTATGCCGGCCAATCCCAACCATACCGGCGATGAAGATTATAATTATTTTCTGGCGGCGGCGTTCCCGGCTTCGCAGCTTAAGATCCTGCCCTACAACCGTGCAGTGCGTACACTCAATGGTATGAGCGAAGAAATTTTTATGCAGAAACTCGGCGAAAAGTTCGAAATCACTTCCACCAGTGTTGCATCTCCTGAAAAGGGCGGCATCTTCAAGATGTATATCAACAAAAAGTGGTACACTGTAACTCCGAAATTTGAAACTGCCAATCTGGGCGTTATCGAACGGCTGGATGTAAGTGTGCTGCAGGATAATGTGCTGGCTCCGATGCTGGGGATCGATGACCCGCGCACCAGCAAGGCTATTGATTTTATCGGCGGCATACGCGGCACGGCTGAATTGGAAAAACTGGTTGATTCCGGTGATTTTGCCGTGGCGTTTTCGATGTATCCCACAACAGTTGATCAGCTTATTGATATAGCTGATGCCGGCGAAATTATGCCGCCCAAATCCACGTGGTTTGAACCCAAACTGCGTGATGGTCTGGTCTGTCACAATTTTTGAGGAGCCGATAAATGAGCTGTGTGGATTTGACTGCACCTTTTATCAGCAGAAAAAGAGAGTCGGCTTTTCAGGAAAAGCTGGTTCATCTGAAATCAGCCAATACCAAATATACCGGAGTGGTGTACGACCTTAATTGCTCAACAATGATGGGCAGCTACATTGATTTTCCCGGTCATATCCGTGAAACCGATGACAATGTAACCGGCGCCACTGTTGATTTGAGTGATTTTACCGGTATGGATGCCGCTGTGATCCATCTCGACCGGGCGCATCAGCCCGGCGGGATCAGCGCGGAAGATCTGGAAAAAGCCTATGGCGGTGTACCTGATACCCCCGCAGTGATAATCAATGCGTTAGGCAGTGTCGGATCTTTTGATATACCGGAGCGGTCTGTATATCTGCAGTTGGATGCAATTGAATGGCTGAAGAAGACCCCCTGCAGATTGCTGGTTTCAGATGTATATGAAAGCACTGCACTGGAAGGAGTATTCCTCAAGCTTTTTGCCGCCGGAATTTCTACGGTTTGCGAGCCGGCAAATCTGCATAAACTGCCAGATGGCAAGGTGAAGTTGACAGTATTGTTTTCCAAGATCCCCATTACGCAGCTGCCGTGTGCAATGGTGGCTGAGTTTTAATAAAAATAAAAACAAATAAAGAAAGAAGAGAGAAAAATGAAAAAGACAATTATCGCAGTGATGGTGGCTTTTGCCGCAATTTTCAGTGTGTCCGCTGACGACGGCTTCGGTTTTGGTGTATGGTTTGATGTCCCTGGTAATATTTCCGGAAAGTCCATTGAGGGCATCGGACTGGGTATCCCGGTGATTGCCAATGCCCAAACCGAAGGTGCTTCGCTGGCACTTTGCGGTAACAATGTACAGGATATGGAAGGTTTTCAGTTTGCACTGATCGGCTTCAACTATGCCAAGGCGCTGGAAGGTGTCCAGCTTTCCTTCATCAATATGTTCCGTCGTCAGAGTGGTGATTTTGCTCTGCAGTGGGGCTTCTACAACCAGGCGGGCGAAAACGGTATTCAGGTCGGTTTTATCAACAACGGTAAGAACAATGCCACTTTCCAGCTTGGTCTTATCAACATCAATAAAAACGGTCTGCTGCCGGTAATGGTTTTTGTCAACTTCGGCAAGAATCTTTTTGACTGATGAAAATATACTGCTTGCCGCCGGTTTTACGCCGGGGGCAAGTTGTATAAACGGGGGATAGTCATAATGAGTAAAGTCTGGTTGCGTTATGCTGCAGGTGTGTTGGCTTTTATTGTCAGCATACAGCTTTTTGCTGCCGATGACAATGATATAGATAAATCATACCGCAAGGCGGCAAAACGCTTCCGCTTTACCATCAAAGCCAATGCAAAATTCAACCGTTCTGTAAAAGGTGAAAGAGTACCTTTGAACGAGATTGAAGATGAACTCAACCGTTTTTTTGAGGCATTGGATACATTGGGCGAGGGGTTTGTAAAAAAAAGTGGGTTGAGGTCGGTTATGATCTGCCGCAATCTGCAGTTAGCCGGTATGCCGTGTGCCGGGATTGCCAGCGGAGATTGTATGTATCTGAATGTCGGATTCAGCAAAAAGACTGTTTACCACGAAATGTTCCATATTTTCGACCCTAAACGAAACAATAAAAAGTGGCAGAAGCTCAATCATAAAAAATTCATCTACCGGGGAATCGATTTTCCCGACCGTCCGATCAGCAAGTTGAAACATAATAAACTGAAGCGGCATTACTCCAGAAACAACCGCGATTTCAGCGGCGATTTTGCCTCCCGCTATGCCCAGAGCAATGAAGTTGAGGATCGCGCGGAAACATTTTCTTATATGATCGATAAAGGGCCGCTTTTTGTACAGCGCGCTGAAAAAAGTCCCTATTTGTACAATAAAATGGTCTATATCATTGATATGACTGACAGCAGTTCATTGCTTGGAAAAAGTTTCTGGCAGAAAACCCTGGGAATCGATGTCAGCAATATAAAAATGCGTAAAGTGCTTGACAAATAACCGTTTTTGCCTCCCGCAAAAAAATAGGGAGGTGCAAAACTGTTTTGTTGGGAAAAAACCTTTTTGAAAAAAGGTTCTTTCCCCCACCTTGTCCCGCCATAGCCTTAAGTCGGAGGCCAAGCGGTCTTAGGAAGACAATACTAATGGCCAACTCCTTGGCTCACAGAACGACATGGCTA
>JAZNBV010000112.1:0-3235 GCA_045587205.1 Victivallaceae bacterium | reverse complement strand
TGCCACGTTTCATCACGCCATGACTGTTCCGCTGCTGGAAATGAAAAAACACGTTCTGGTGGAAAAACCCATTGCCGCCACTGTCGAACAGGCCGAAGAGATGGTTGCCGCCGCCGCTGCCAATAATGTGGTGCTGGCTGTAGGTCATACCGAACGCTTCAACCCGGCAATGGATTTTCTGGAAAAATACAAAGCCAACACCCGGTTTATCGAAGCGCACCGTTTGGCAAATTATCCGCCGCCGCGCCCCGGCAGCTACCGCCGCGGTACCGAAGTGAGTGTGGTGCTGGATCTGATGATCCACGATATCGATCTGGTGCTGACAATGGTGGACAGCGAAGTAGAGCATTTTGACGCCGTCGGTATTCCGGTAATGGGTACTACTGAAGATATTGTAAGCGTGCGTATCAAGTTCAAGAACGGTTCGGTTGCCAATATGACCGCCAGCCGTGTGAGTCAGGAGCCGCTGCGCAGATTCCGTGTGTTCCAGGAAGATTGCTATCTTTCTATGGACTACGGCAAACACTCCGGCGTGGTGCTCAAGCGCAACCGCATAGGTTTGGCGCGCAAAGATATTGCCCTCAATGAAAAGAACGCGCTTGCCGCCGAGCTGGAAGACTTCATTGCCGCCGTCAAGGCCACAAAAGAAGCCGGCAGTGTGGTTCCTGCCAAGGTTTCCGGTGCAGCCGGTTTGCGTGCTTTGAAACTTGCCACCGCCATCGAGCAGGAAGTCCGCAGTTACAACGAGCGTTACGGCTTCAAGTTCTGCACTCCTCCGGCAGTGGAAGATCTTTGAAGAATAACATTGCGCCGTGCTGATAGCATCAGTTATAGTCGAACTTTCGCTCGACCGCAAATTTGATTACCGTGTTCCGGAAGAGTTGGCTTCTTCCGTCAAGCCCGGAGTGCGCGTGGAAGTGCCGTTCGGTAAATCCACCCGCACCGGGTGTGTTCTGGAAATACATAATGTGGAAAAATTCCAGAGCCGTTTTGAACTCAAAAATATTATTGCCCTGAAAAGCAATTCTCCACAGCTGCCGCCCAAACTGCTGGAACTCGGCCGCTGGATGGCGGATTACTACTGCTGCAGTTATGAAAACGCGGTAAGAGCATTGCTGCCCGGAGCCGTCCGCCGGGGTACTGCCAACCGCGGCAAACGGCGTTTTGCCATAGCCGATCAGGCGGCGGCTGATGAATATTTCCGCAGCAACTACTCCAAAAAAACTGCCGCCAGGCGCATTGCCGTACTGGAACTTTTGATGCAGCAGGACGGCTTGACTGCTGAAGAGATCGAAAAATCCTGCGGAGCCGGTGCCAGCGTGACCAAGGCCTTGCTGGAGCAGAAGCTGATTAAAGTCAGCAGTGTTGACCCCACTGGCACCCGCCGTCAGAAATTTAAAAGCGAGGTGGCGCCCGATTCGCCGCGTACACCCACTGCAGAGCAGAAAATCGCACTGGATGGCATAGCTGAAATGCTGGATGCTGTTGATGACCCTGTACGCACCGGATTGCTGTTCGGTGTGACCGGTTCAGGCAAGACCGAAGTTTACCTGCAGAGCATTGCCCATACGCTTGAGCAGGGCAGGAGCGCCATTGTGCTGGTACCGGAAATATCGCTTACTCCGCAGACGGTGCGCCGTTTCCGGGCGCGTTTCGGCAATCTGCTGGCGGTTCTGCACAGCCGTCTGACGGATGCGGAACGGCGTGAAGAGTGGCAGAAAATCTATACCGGGCAGGCGAAAATAGCTATTGGAGCAAGGTCGGCACTCTTTGCCCCGCTGGCAAATTTGGGGCTGATCGTGGTCGATGAAGAACACGAAAACTCTTACAAACAATCCGAAGCCCCCCGCTATTCGGCGCGCGATGTGGCAGTTATGCGCGGCAAACTGGAAAATGCTGCCGTGCTGCTGGGCAGCGCCACTCCATCTCTGGAAAGCTATTACAACGCGCTGAACGGCAAATACCGCCTCTGGACTCTGAACAATCGCGCGGAAGATTCTCCGTTGCCGGAAGTGCGGGTGGTGGATCTGGCGCTGGCGCGTGCCAAAGCTGTCGAAAACAATGAAAAAAGCAGTTCGCTTTTTACTCCTGAACTTGTCAATGCTGTCCGTGAACGCTTGCGTTTGAAGGAACAGATCATACTTTTTCTGAACCGGCGCGGTTTTTCCCGCGAGCTCGGCTGTCCGGAGGAAGATTGCACCTGGATAGCCGAATGTCCCGACTGCAGCAAGCCGTATATTTATCACCGCAGCCGCCAGATGCTTTCCTGCGGATTGTGCGGCAGGATCGAGCCGGCACCGGTGCAGTGCCCGCAGTGCAATGCAGATGTGCTCAAGACCCGCGGCGTAGGTACTGAACGCATAGAAGATACCGCCCGCAGACTTTTTGCCGGTGCGCGCATAGAGCGTATGGATTCGGATACGATGCGCGGAGCCGATGCTCACGAAATAACGCTTGAAAAATTCCGGCGCGGCGAAATCGATATACTTATCGGTACGCAGATGATCGCCAAAGGATTGGACTTTCCCAATGTCACGCTGGTGGGGGTCATCAATGCCGATTCCGGATTGAACATACCCGATGTGCGCGCTTCAGAACGCACTTTTCAGCTGCTTACCCAGGTGGCGGGCAGAGCCGGGCGCGGCGATAAGCACGGCGAAGTCATTATTCAGACTTACAGCCCTTACAACGATGTCATAAGATTTGCTGTAGCGCAGGATTTTCCGGCTTTTTACGAATACGATTCTGCGGTGCGGCAGGTTTTGAACTATCCGCCATACGGTCATTTGATAGCACTTTACGCCCGGGGCGAAAACGAATCTGATGTTTTGGAAACGATCCGGCAGGTTTTTGAACAGGTCAAAGTTTATGCTTCTGAAGATATTATTGCCGTGGAACCCGCCCCGGCACCGCTGGCACGGATCAAAGGCAAATACCGCTACATAGCCACCTTCCGCGGCGAAAAAATCTCCACAGTACGCCGTGCACTGCGCCACTGGGTGCTGCACGGAACGTGGAAAAAATCGGTCGATCTTTACATAGATATGGATGCGCAGACTTTAGCGTAATGCTCTGTTCCCAATAAGGGTCGGTAATTGAGGAGGGGAAAAAGACCTTTTGCTGGGTCGGTCCTTTTTCCCCTCCTCAAACTCCACCGCTTTTTTCCAAACCTTTTCTTGGCATTTATCTTTTTGCAACGCAAAAAGATAAATGCCCTTCAAGTTTTAAAAAGATT
>JAZNBV010000111.1:0-12927 GCA_045587205.1 Victivallaceae bacterium | reverse complement strand
TACTTTGAGTGCAGCAAAGGTAAAATTCCACATTTCCGACTGGCGTTTGAGCGACAATGAAAATTATCTGGCGGCAGAAAAAGCCATTGAAAACGGCAAAAACTTTCTCTTTGTCTATACCGCAAGTCTGGATGGCGTTCTCCACGATAAAATCAGTGATACTGCTGCAATCAAAAACAAACTTGTTGAGATCGGTAAACAGATCGTACATCTTTACCGTAAAGCAGAGGAATACGCTGAAAATGTGCATTTTACCGTAATTTCCGATCACGGAATGACCCCGCTTGCCGGAACTGTAAATATTATGGATGCTGTGGAAAAAAGCGGTCTGGTATTCGGGAAAGATTACGGAGTTTGCTACGATTCAACGATGGCAAGATTCCATTACCTGAATAAAAAGGCTGAAAGCGTTATTACCGGGATACTGAAAGAGTTTCCCGGACACATTTTAAGCAAAGATGAAGAAATCAAATACCGCATTTACCGCCCCGACAGGAAGTTCGGAGATGCCATATTTCTGCTGGATGCAGGCATCCAGATCGTTCCGTCGGATATGGGCGGAAAACCGCTGGACGGTATGCACGGATTCGCGCCGGAAAATGAACACTCCTTTGCGGCAATACTTTCCAACGGAGTTTTGCCGGAAAATGTTGAACATATCGCTGATTATTTTAATTTTATGATAGAAAGAGCCGAAAAATTATGAAAATACCATTTTTCAAAAACACTGTTACCAATTATTTTTCAATGTTTGTCCGGTTGGTACAGGGCATTCTGATTACCCGCTGGCTGATCAGTCATCTGGGCGAAGCGCAGTATGGTTTGTGGGTTATGCTGTGGAGCTTTTTCAGTTATGCTCTTCTGCTTGATCTCGGGTTCGGCGTGGCGGCACAGAAAGTTACGGCTACGGAACTTTACAAAAAAGATATTGAAAAGTTCAATCATACCATTTCCAGTATCTTTTTCAGCCATGTAAGTATGGCATTGCTGATCCTGCCGCTGACTTTTGTGGGGATGTATTATGTGCGGGAACTCTTCCATCTGCCTGCCGATGCAACTGCGGAATATATCCGGTTCTGCCGCGAAGCACTGCTGTTGAGCGGTTTGGCAGCTACGATAGTCTTTCCGCTGGGAGTATTCCCGGAAATACTGGTGGGGCTGCAGAAACTCTATGTACGCAACAACATAATCATTATTTCCAAGATAGTGGAACTTGCCGGTGTGATCACAATTTTCAGTATGGGCTGGGGGCTTTTCAAACTGCTTTTATTTGTTATGGCGGTAATGGGCTGCACCCAGCTGGCAATGATGATCGCAGTATGTAAAAACATTCCCGGATTCCGTGTAAAACTGGCGTTTGACAAAGAAGTGTTCAAAGGTATTTTCCGTTTTTCCAGCGCAGTTTACATTATTTCCATCGGGCGTATGCTCTGGGAACGGGGTATGTTCCTGTTGATAAGTGTTTTCTGCGGACTTACTCCGGTGGGGATCTTTCAGCTGGGCAGCAGAATACCTTTTCTTATTCAGCAGATAGCATTGCCTTATGTGGAAAATATCTCTCCTATAACCGCATTGCTCCACAGCCGTAAACGCACTATGCATCTGGCGCAGATATTGATGCGCGCCATCCGCTGGGTAAACTTTTTTGCAGCAGGAATAACGGTTATGGTAATGATCTATGCTCCGAGAATCATTCTGCTGCTCTTCAATGTTGAAAGCAGTGAAGCGGCATTCATCTGCCGCCTTATGGTACTGTTTGTTTATTTTCTGCTGGTATTCCGGACTATTCCGGAAAAGTTTCTTACTATGGCAGAAGAGCATAAATTTCTTGCTAAAGTACAGAGTTTGGAGAGTATTATTTTTATTGCAGTATCACTGGCAGTTCTTTTGATAAAACCGCACGTTCTGATCGTGGTTGCGGCAATGATCCTGACCAAAGGTGTCGGAACCATTTTCTTTGTCATACCGCATCTTATCAAACGCACCAACATAAAAGTGATCCGCTTTTTTCTCTATTCGCTGTTTGAGCCGGCGCTGCTGGCATTATCAGCAGGAATGATCTGTTATTGGCAATACTATTTTCTGCGGGGGCATCTCCACGATTTTTTCCTGCTGGCACTGGCTGGTTTTTCCGGCTGTCTGATCTATTTTCCAGCGCTCTATTTTATGATGTTTGACCACGCCGAAAAACTCCGCACCCGGAAGATCATCGGCAAATTAACCGGCAAGCTCCGGAGGAGGTAAGCTATGGAGATGCGTTTTGAATATATCGGCAATGTACTGGTGGCACATCTGCAAATGTTTCTGGACCGCAGCGGAGCAGAAAATTTCAAATATGCCTTGAGAGAAAGAATGAAGTCCGGTGAAAAAATCGTACTCGATCTGGAAAAACTGGTGAATATAGATAATTACGGACTTGATGCCCTGCTGGCATCTGCTCAAAAAGCATTGGAAAACAATTCAGTTATCAAATTGGCAAATGTCAGCGCCGATATACAGATAGTTCTGGATATAACCAGAGTTTACCGGGTGTTTGAAATTTATCCATCTGTTGAAGAAGCGGTAAAAAGCTGTCAGGAGCGTGCGGTATGATTTCGGTATTAATGCGTTCACATAACGATATACTTTATATCAGAGCAACGGTCGAAGCTCTGCTGGCACAGGAAATAAATGATGTTGTGGAAATCGTTTCCTGTGATGACCACTCCACGGACGGCACAGCAGAATACCTTGCCGGCATCCCGCAGATCCGCCGGATCGCGCCGCCGCCGGGCAGATATGTACCCGGCAAAACACTCAATTATATGGTAAGTCAGGCGCAGGGCGAATATATTGTATTCAACAATGGCGATGCAGTCCCGCAAAGCAGCGATTATCTGAAAAACCTGACCGCTCCGCTGCAAGATGCCGCCGTAAGTTGTGTTTTTGCCAATCAGATCGCCAGAAGCGATGCCTTTGCTGTGGTCAGAAAAGACTATGAACGCGCTTTCGGAGATGGCTCCATATCCTGTAAGTGGCACAAATTCTTTTCGCTGGTATCTTCCGGCTTCCACAGAGAAGAATTGCTGCAGCACCCGTTTGACGAAACATTCCAGTATTCGGAGGATTCGCAGTGGGTCAACCGGCGGGATGTAAAAATAGTTTATGTGCCGGAGGCTGTTGTGGAACATTCGCATAATTACACTCTTTTGGAAGTGCAGAAACGCTTTTTCAACGAAGGAGCGGCTGATAAACAGATGGGTAAAAGATCTCCCGGATTGCTCCGGACATTGAAAACAGTTTGTGCCGAAACGCTGCGGGATTGGATATATATAAGCAAGTGTGGAGCCTGGAAAGAATTTTTCTACGCCCCCCGCTACCGTTATACACAGAAAATGAGTTATTACCGGGGTACGAAATAATGAAAATAGCGCATATTGTCCGCCGTTTCACCTTCAACGAATGGGGCGGTACTGAAAGTGTGGTCTGGAATATTGCCAGAGAGCAGAAAGCTCAAGGACTGACTCCGGAAATAATCTGTACGGCGGCACTGGATAAAGTGGGAACCGAAGTTGTTGACGGTATAACCATCCGGCGTTTTCCGTACTTTTATCCTTACAGCCCGATGCCGCCCAAAGATAAACTGGCACTGGATAAAAAGGGCGGCAACCCGATAACTCCGGAGATGCTGCACGCACTTAAAAACAGCCATTACGATCTATTCCATATCCACGCCGGCGGCAGAATTGCCAACTATTCGATCAAACTGGGTAAAATAATGCGTGTACCCTGCATAATGAGTCTGCACGGCGGCTCCTGTTTTATACCGGAACAGGAGATGAAAATGATGCTCAAGCCGTTGAGGTTCAAACTCTCTTACGGCGGAATAATCGACCGGCTCTTCAAACTCCGCAGTGCGCCTGAAAGTTGTGCGGATATGCTTTTGGCTTTGAGCAGAGAAGAAACAGACAAACTTCAACAGCTTTATCCGGGGAAAAAAGTGTGTCTGTTCCCCAATGGCATACGGCACCGGGAGCTGCCGGAAACGGCAGATTTCCGGAGCAGATACAATATACCGGAAGATAAAAAAGTCATTCTCTGCATATCCCGCATTGATTACCAGAAAAATCAGCAGATCCTGCTGGAGCTGCTGAAAAATACCGATGATACACATCTGCTTTTGATCGGTCCGGTCACCGCGCAATGGTACCACCGGGAAATAATGGAGCACGCTGAAGCATTGAATATCCAGGAGCGTATGACTGTGATTCCCGGTCTGCCGCCTGACAGCATTGAACTTCTGCAGGCATTGAAAACAGCACATTGTTTCGTGCTGCCCAGCCGCCACGAGCCGTTCGGTATTGCTGCACTTGAAGCGCTGGATGCCGGAGTACCGCTGATAGCATCAAAAGTCGGCGGTTTGAAAGATTTTCTCATCGACGGAGAAAATGCCTTGCTTTTTGAAGATAACAATGCCGGAGAATTGCTCTCTGCATACAGCAAACTGGATTCTTTGCGGGAAAAAATCATTGCCGGCGGCAATAAAACCGCTTCTGAATACAACTGGCAGAGTATCGCCGGAAAACTGACCGATATTTACCGGGAGCTTTTGAAGTGAAAAAAATCCTCTATCTCGGCAGATACAACGGCATAATAGGCGGTATTGAGCGCTATATAGAGTCCAGTGCCGCATTACTCCGGAACAACGGCTTTGCAGTGCATTATCTTTATACAGAAAATGGCGGCAGAGAACAGAAAAACTTTGCCGCAGCATTTGATTCGATTGCAGAATTTTCTCCGGATAACAGTTTGATTGCTGCCGGTGATATGATAGTGATCCACAATATCATACCGCCGGAATTATTGAAAACTCTGCCTGCAGACAAGACATTCTTTTTTGCACACGACCACAATATTTACTGTCAGCGGCACCACTATTATACCCCCGCAGGCAGAATAAACTGTCACCGCAAATACAATAAGGTCATCTGCAGAGTCTGTTCACTGTGGCGCAATCCGGCGCCGCCGCTGGCTGAATACCGCAAACTGCCGGCATTGGTGCTTTCGGACTTTATGAAAGACAATCTGCTGAAAAACGGCTTTGAAAAGGTATTCAAACTGCCGGCATTTATCAAAACATCCGCCCGGGAGCAGACTTTTATGCCCGATGGTATATTGCGGATACTTTTCCTCGGGCAGCTCATCCGCGGCAAAGGCGCGGATCTGATGCTCAAAACGCTTGCCAGACTTGATATACCGTTTACCTGTACTGTTGCCGGTGACGGCAAAGATCGTGCAATGCTGGAAAAAATGGTTGAAAAATTCAATTTGTGTGATAAAGTAAAGTTTGCCGGATTTGTCAGCAATACGGAAGAGTTGTGGAATAATTGCGATGTATTCTTTTTTCCGATCCGCTGGCAGGAACCCTTCGGACTGGTCGTGCTGGAAGCAATGGCACACGGTGTGCCTGTTGTTGCGTTCGATCTGGGCGGCGTAAGGGAACATCTGACAAAAGCGTGTGGAGCACTGATTCCGGAAAAATCTGTCTGTACGGCAGCGCAGCGTCTGACTGATTTTTACCGGCATCCGCAACAGCTCGAAGAAATGGGTAAAAACGGTTTGTACCTGGCGGAAAACAGACACTCGGAAGAAATGTTTATAAAAAAATTCAATGAACTTTGTGAGGCGCTGAAATGAAAATCATCCTTTCGGCAATACCTTTTGATAACGGCAAGTCCGGTATATCAGTTTATATAAGAGAAGTGGTAAAAGCTCTGGAAAGTGCCGGTTACGAACTGACTCTGATCGTGGAAGATGACGGAGCAAAAGAGTTTGAACGCTTTGAACTTATAAAAATAAAAAAGCGCAACGCCCTCTTTTCTATGCTTTACAGCTTGTTTATTCTTCCGTGGCGGGTCAACTGGAAAAAATTTGATCTCTGCATAATGCTTGCCGCCAACCGGAGAGTATTGGCTCGTTATCCCATTTTTACAATAGCGGTTGTCCACGACCTCTCGCAGTATCACGTGCCGGTGAAATATGACCGGTTCCGGATGTTTTACATCAAAAAAGTTCTGCCCCACTATGTGCGCAAAGCTCAAAGCATTGCAGCAATAAGTCAATCCACCCGGAACGATCTGATAAAATACTGGCACATCCCAGCTGAAAAAATTACCGTGGTATATAACGGTTTTACGCCGCCGGAGCACGTTGAAACAGAAAAACGCAAACAGATACTCTATATATCGCGCATAGAACACCCCGGGAAAAATCATCTGAATCTTTTAAAAGCATTTGAACTGCTGCCGGAAACGCTGCGTAATGAATACACGCTTGTTATGCCCGGAGCCAGCTGGAACGGCGCAGAAAAAGTGTTTGATTACGCGGAAAAATCACCGTGCAGAGACCAGTTCAAATTTACCGGGTTTGTGGATTTTGCCAAATTGCCGGAACTTTATAATCAAAGCGCAGTGTATGTATTTCCTTCAAATTTTGAAGGTTTCGGCTTATCGCTGCTCGAAGCTATGCACGCCGGATTGCCCTGCGCCTGTTCCAATAATTCTTCATTGGGCGAATTGGGCAATGGGGCAGCGGAACTCTTTGATCCGGCATCGCCGCAGGAAATCAGCAATGCAATACAAAAGATTCTTTCCGATGAAAATTACCGGCAGAAGCTCACAGCCCTGGGCAAAGCCAAAGCAGCCGGTTTCAGTTGGCAGAATACGGCAGCGGGGCTGCTGGATATTTACCGCAACCGGTCGGCAACTGTTTTCGGCGTACCGTTTTTCAGCGGCACAATGGATGAAGCACTGCAGAAAATCGATGGATTTGTCAAAAGCGGAAAATCGCACCACATAGCTTTTATAAATGCCCATTGCCTGAATATTGCTTACAAAAACAGCAATTACCGGCAGATACTGCAGAATTGTTCTGCGGTTTTTGCAGACGGTATCGGAGCAAAGGTCGGCGCGGCAATGCTGGGATATAAGGTAGAAGAAAATGTCAACGGTACTGATATGTTCCCGCTTTTAGCGCAAAAGCCCTACCGCATCTACCTCTTTGGCGGCGCACCCGGCGTGGCGGAAAAGGCTTGGGAAAAGGCGCGAACATTGAATGGGAAAGCAGAATTTACCGGCTGTGCAGATGGATTTTTTGCCGCCAAAAGCGAAGAACAGATTTTTGCAGAACTCGCTGAACTTAAAGTCGATCTGCTGCTGGTTGCCCTGGGAGTTCCCAAGCAGGAAGAGTGGATAAACAGCCATCTGGATAAACTCCCCGGCTGTACGGCACTCGGAGTGGGCGGTCTGCTGGATTTTGTATCTGAACGAATACCCCGCGCGCCAATGTGGATGCGCAAAAACAATATTGAATGGTGTTTCCGGCTTTATTGCGAACCGGTAAGATTATTCAAACGTTATATCATAGGAAATCCCTTGTTTATAGCCAGAGTTTTCCACTGCAAATTATGGAGAAAAAAATGAGAAGATTCTTTTATCTGATGGCTGTTGCAATGACAGTTCTGACTCTTGCCGGATGTTCATCTGCCTCGCCGTATGATTACGGCAGCAACTGGCTGATACGGGAAAATGATGTGCCGCAGTATCATTCCAGATTCGATTTGTTTTATATCGGGAAAGCACCTGCCGGATATGGTGATACTCACGATATTCAGTTCAACTGGACGAAAACTCACACCAACGATATTTTCGGCAATGGTGTAAGAGTTTTTGCTCCGGAAATCCAGAATCCGGATGTGAAAAATGTTACTGACGCTCTGAAATATTACCTTGAAAATTTCCACGAGCCGGGCCATCCGTTTGTACTGCTTGCCGAAGGTAAAGCTGCTGATTTGCTTTATGCGGCAATGCAGAAAGTCAGCGGATTGACTGTGAAAAACGGTTTTATTGCCGCGTATCTGCCGGATATGCAGCCCAAAACAGCAGAACAGATCGCCGATGATTTTTACTGGGACAATCTCAAAGCCGCCGCCAATGCCGATGATTACGGTGTGATCATCAGTTGGATAAGCTGTATAAATAATGAAAAAATGGATGATCCCGCACTGAAAAAAGGTATATACTGTATCAATCCCTTAAATTGGAAGCTCGACGCCACGCCCGGAACTGCAAAGGAAAATATCAAAGCAATATTCTATATGCCGGAACACAAAAACATCTTCTGGCGCAAGGTGGAAGTGAAAAATTTCTGCGGAGCTGTTATCGATCCGGAAAAAGGCGTATTGAATGTAAAATGTCCGTTGCCGTTATTGCACGTGGTCAACGGCAAATTCACAAACAACTGTATTTCTATTTTTGCCGGGAATATTGCCGACAACGCCGGCAGGAGAACTCAAAACCTGATCAAACATCGTGAATGGAAGAATCTGAAATGAGTTTTTTTGATTATCTGCCCTGTTACATATTGAATCGCACCCCAGAGATCATTGCGGCATTTGAAATGGATTTTCTGCATAATCTTGCTGCATTTCAAAAAGCGATACCGCAAAAAGAAAAGTTTACGATGTTTCTGCAATTGGGCTGGTCGGCAGAGCTGCCGGAAGTTGCCGCTGAACTGCAAACACGCCTTGCTGAAGCCCGAACAGCATTTCCGGAAGCTCGTTTCATCATTCTTGCCAATGCACCGGGAGAGGTGAAGATCATCAGAAATTTCTGCGAAGTGTATCTTGCCAATCACAATGCTTTTCTGGATCCGGCGCGTTATCCGCTGGCAAAATTACCTGAACGCAAATTTGATGCCATTTACATTGCCAGAATTACTCCGTTCAAGCGGCACGAACTTGCTGTTAAAGTGAAAAATCTGCACTTGATCGGCAGTTTTGCTGAAAAAGAAAAAGAGTATTTTGAAAAAACTATAAAACTTTTCCCCGATGCTGTATGGAGTCAGAAAGTCCCCTCTTTTTTTATCGGTAAAAAAATCTGCGAAGCCGCCTGCGGTCTGGCTTTGTCAGCAGTGGAAGGCGCAATGTTCTCCTGCGGCGAATATACTCTTTGCGGAGTACCGGTGGTCAACACAAAAAATCTCGGCGGGCGCGATACCCTGCTGCCGGAGTTTGCCGTGCGTTATGCCGCAGATACAGCAGAAAGTATTGCAGAGAATGTCGATTACTGGGTAAACAACCCCGTCGATCCCGCTGAAATACGCAATGGATTTTTGCAATTGGCGATGCCGCAGAAAGAACTGGTTCAGGAATTGATAAACTCAATAGCCGGCAAAAACGTTTACCTGCCGCATAAGTTGAACATAAGATGCCGCGTGCTGCCGCATACAAAATTACTGCACGGCATCAGGAGAAAATAATTATGAAAATAGATAAAAATAAGATTTTTGCAGTGATTATGGCGGGCGGCAAGGGCGAACGCCTGTGGCCGTTGAGCACCGAAGAACGCCCCAAACCGCTGATTTCGCTCAATGGGCAGCAGACTCTGCTGGAGGATACTGTTCAGCGGCTGTTTCCACTTTTGAATGCCGAAAATATTTTTATAATAACCGATGAAAAATCCGCGGTTCAGGCGCGCGAAATATTGATGCTGCCGGAAGAAAACATCATTGCCGAACCCTGCCGCAGAAATACCGCCCCCTGTATAGCTCTGGCAGCAGCGTTGATCAAAAGAAAATGCGAAGATGCAACTATGATCATACTCCCTGCCGATCACCGGATCACCCCGGTAAAACGTTTTCAGGAGGATTTGCTTGACTGTATAGAGCAATCTCAAAGCGGCAGTTTGACTATCCTCGGAGTGACACCGGATAAGCCGGCAACTGGCTACGGATATATCAATGCCGGAGAAAAGATCGCACCGGGAATCTACAAAGTAAATGCTTTCAGGGAAAAACCGGACTTTGAAACTGCCCAGCACTATATGATGGATGGCAATTACTGGTGGAACTGCGGGATTTTTATCTGGCAGGTGAGCGCGATCGCCGGAGCTTTCCAAAAATATAATCCTGCGCTGTACGAAAAATTTGCATTATGGGCAAATTCCGGAGATTACCGGAAAGATTTTGAAACCTGCGAAAAAATCTCCATCGATTACGCAATTATGGAAAAAGCCGATAATGTGGTCGTAAAACAGGCTTCATTTCAGTGGAACGATCTTGGCACCCTGGGCGCACTGTATGAAATAACTATGAAAGATTTCCACGAAAATGCCATCTGCACACAGGGCAGAATACAGATCGAAGAATCTGATCAGAATCTGATCTTCTGCGATGACGATACTGAAATCCGGTTGGAAAAGATCAAAAACTGTGCGGTAATAAAATCCGGAAAATCATTGCTGATAACCTCCAAGTGGTAAAATAAATATCAATTTGTATATATGCCGGAACAGAGTTGAAAATTCTGTTCCGGCATTTTTTTAACACCTTAAAGCATCTGCAGCTTACAGATTTTCAACTTTTTTACATTGAAAATTTGTATTTTTATTTCACAGAGTTATATTATTATATATAAAATAAATACACTTGCAAATTCCAAAATATAGAATTTACTATGAATAATACTTTATCCAACGGATTCCGTTTGCTGGATCATCTGGCAGAAACAGCCGAGGCGATGTCGGTCAAAGAATTGGCAGAACATTTTTCCCTGCCCAACAGCCACATCTGCCGTCTGCTCAAAACTCTTACCGAAACCGGCTATGTAGAGCAGGAAATCCGAACCCGCAAATACCGCGTGAGCCTGAAAATATTGACTCTTGCCCAGGCGCGTTTACAGCAGGAACGCCTGCTGGAGCTGGCACGGCCTTATATGCAGCAGCTGGTGGAAAAACTTGATGCGACAGTTTTTGTCACCCGCGTTTACTGCGGTCAGTCGCTCATTATCGGCACTGAATACCCTGCACTTTTTCCGCTTGTACGCGAAACTCTGGTCGGCACAGTCCACTCCACTACCAGCAGCGCCTGCGGGCAGATATGTGCGGCTTATTCAAGTGCCGAAGTCCAGTCGGCTCTGCTGGATGCAACCGATTGGACCGCCCCCGGCGATTTTCAGAACCGGCGGCAGGAGTTTGAAGATGAATTGGAAGTGATACGCCGCCGCGGTTATGCGTTGCGCGACCCTTCGGTGCGAACCGGGGCGGTCGGCGTGCCACTGTTTGAAGTTGACGGCAAATTCAATGGTGCGCTGGGCGTAATGCTCTCTTCATCGCGCCGGCGCACTGCCGAAGATCTGCAGGACATCATTCAAACCACGCTCAATTGCGGTAAACTTATATCGTTCGCACAGGGATCGCCATCTGACGGCTATCCATTTTATACCAATACAGCAGCAAGGAGGAAAAAATGAATTCTGCTGAAATCAAAGCGGCGGCGCGCCGTTTGGGTGCAGATCTGGTCGGCATTGCTCCGATATCCAGATTTGCCGATCTGCCGGAGGCATCGCATCCGTGTACTTTCGCGCCGGAAACCCGTTCGGTTATCGTGGTAGCACACCGCATTATCCGCGGTACAATGCGGGGTATCGAAGAAGGAACCAGTTTCAAAAACACTTACGATTGTTTTGGAATGAGATGGTCGGATCACTTTTTTCTGTCCAAAACTGTCTATGACCTCTGCTGCGAAATCGAAAATTCCGGTGCAGAAGCCGCCCCGCTTCTGAGCCGTGAATATAACAGTAATGACTTCACCCCGGATTGTATGGCTTATGCCCACGCCGCCGGTTTGGGTTCGGTTGGCAAAGGCGGATTTTTTCTGACTCCGGAATACGGTCACCGTCAGCGTTTCGGCTTTATTTTTACCACACTTGAGCTCGAAGGTGATGATGTTATCGAGTGCGATTTCTGCAAAGATTGCAATGCCTGTATCGAAGCGTGTCCGCTCAATGCGTACTCTGCGGATAACAAACTGGATCTCAATATCTGCCTGAAGTGCCGCAACGGAGCATTTCCCACCGATCTCTGCAGTCCGGTCGATCGCTATGCATCAGCCTGCGGACGCGCTTGTCTGGTGGCGCTGGAAGATAAAATCGGCAACAAGTTTGCTGAAAAATTCCGCAAACGCTCCACCTGGCAGCTGGGCGCGGAAGGCGAAGTAATCAACAACGGCAATCAGTTCACCGGTGGCCGCTGCCCCGATAAATTTGAGAGGAAATGACCTATGGATGCTATCAAGATTAAAGAGGCGGCACGGAAGTTCGGTGCTGACCTTGTCGGCATAACCACACTTGACAAATTTGCCGGAGTCGCTCCGGAAAATGATCCGCGCGAAATCTTCCCGCAAGGCAAAAGCCTGATTATGATCGGCCGCAGAATCCTCCGCGGTTCTCTGCGCGGAGCGGAAAAAAATAATGCCTCAAGCGGCTCTTTCAACGATTTCAGTTTGTATATGCTTGAAGATCAGTATCTTGCCAAAGCAACATACGATCTTGGTATCTGGATGGAGTATTTCGGCTGCGAAGCAGTCCCGATGTTCTGCTATGATTCGGAAGCCGCCGCCAGATATCCGCTGGGCAGTCCGGTTGCCCCCGGCAAGCCTGCGCCCAACGTTTATGTGGATTGGAAGTTTGCCGCGCATCTGTGCGGTTTGGGTGAAGTCGGCCGCAACGGACTTTTCATCACTCCGCAATTCGGTACACTGCAGCGTTTTGCAATGCTGGTCACGGATGTGGAACTGCCTGCCGATGAAATCATTACCCGCAATGTGTGCGAAAACTGCAATGCCTGCGAAAAAGCCTGTCCGCTGGACAGTACACGCTGCAGCAAATGTTCCACCGGTGCTGTGCAGACTGACTTCGGCCGTTTCAACACCATTGACAAGATCGCCGCCGCCTGCGGCAGAGCGTGTCTTGCCAGCCTGGAAGCACGCAATCTTATTGAACGCAAACTCTCCACAGCATTCCGCAAGGAGGTAAAATAATGGAAAAGAAATTAACTTCGCAAATGCTCAAAGAGCTTGCCAGCCGCCTCAGTGCCGGCGGCAAAGTCGGAT
>JAZNBV010000110.1:0-21021 GCA_045587205.1 Victivallaceae bacterium | reverse complement strand
TTGAAACAATAAAAGCAATCCCGGCGAAAGTTTTTGGAAAATGGGGCGTGGGGAAAAGAACCTTTTTTCAAAAAGGTTTTTTCCCCACAAAACAGTTTTGCAACATCCCCTTTTTTTCTTTACTCTCTAATTTACTTATGCTTAAAAATTTCATAATCAAAGAATTTTCCAACTGGCACACTGCGGAATGGGTGTGGATGATTTTCTGCACACTGTTTACAGTGGGGCTTTCGCTGCATCTGGGTGATACGGTATTGGGAACGGCGGCGGCAGTTACTGGTGTATTGTACAGTTTGTGGGCAGGCAAGGGCAAGTTGAGCTGTTACTTTTTCGGGATCTTCAACAGTGCCGCATACGGGTGGATCTCTTTCAAGGCGGCGCTTTACGGGGAGGTATTGCTGAACTGGGGGTGGTATTTTCCTATGATGTTTGCGGGGCTGTTTTTCTGGAAAAAACACCTCAAAAATGATGTTCAGGAAATTATCAAGTCGCGTTTGAGTCACCGCAGCAGAATCATCGGCGGAATTGTTACGCTGCTGGTGACACTGGCAGCAGCGCTGGTGCTGAAAAAACTCGGCGACCCGATGCCGCTGGTGGACAGTTTTACAACGGTTCTGTCGGTTGCGGCAATGATATTGACCGTAAAACGCTGTGTTGAACAGTGGTTTCTGTGGACGGTGGTCAATGTTACTTCCATATATATGTGGTACCGGGTGTACCTGACCGGCAGCGGTTCAGTGGCAATATTGCTGATGTGGCTGCTGGCATTGATCAATGGACTCATATTCTTTTATCTGTGGCAGCGGGAGATAAAAAAATGTACGCAGAAGATTTAACTGTAATACTTGCTGACGGCACTTTTCCTGCCGGCAGAGAAGCTCTGGAATATCTGGCAAAGGCAGCCCGCGTGATCTGCTGCGACGGCGCCGCGCGCAGTCTGGTGGCATACGGCAGGGAACCTGACCGGATCGTCGGAGATCTTGACAGTTTGAGCGGCGAATTCAAAAAGCGTTTTGCCGACCGCATCGAGCAGGTCGATGAGCAGGAAAGCAACGATCTGTCAAAGGCATTCCGCTACTGCTGCCGGATGCAGTACAGCAATATCGTCATACTTGGCGCCACCGGCAAGCGCGAAGATCACACTCTGGGCAATCTTTCGCTGTTATCGCTCTACAACCGGGAAAAACCGGGTATAAAAATCGTGACCGACTACGGATACTTTACGGTGGCAGCCGAATCAGGAACATTTGAATCCTTCCCCGGTATGCAGATATCAATCATAGCGCTGGACGGCGATGTGCCGGTGACTGCGGAAAACCTCAAATATCCGATGGATAAACTGCTTTTGCACCGCTGGTACCAGGCAACGCTCAACGAAGCGCTTGCCGATAAATTCAAGCTGGACTTTCCTGCCGGAAAAGAACTGCTGCTTTACCGGACATTTACCGGTAAAAACTGAAATGTTTTTGCATTATATGCTTTTTGTGCAACAGGTTTTGGCAAAAAAAACTGTGAATATTTGTTTTTTGCCGAAAGTGGAGTTATATTAATACACCTGTAATTTTGGAATTACAGGGTTGAAAAATGGTCGAAAACCTTAAAATAGTTAGTTCAAATAGAGTCAGAAACAACAATGGAGTGAAACTGTGAGCTACACTGTACTTGTGTTTGTCAAACAGGTTCCGGATACCCAGAACATCTCCGGCGATGCGATGAAGGCTGACGGTACCGTCAACCGCGCCGCACTGCCCGCGATCTTCAATCCGGAAGACCTCAATGCGCTGGAAATGGCGTTGGAACTCAAAGACCGCTACGGCGTCAAAGTCGTGGTGGCAACAATGGGTCTGCCCGCTGCGGCAGAAGTGCTGCGTCAGGCAATGTACCGCGGTGCGGATGAAGCTATTCTGCTTACCGACCGTGCATTTGCCGGTGCCGATACCCTGGCAACCAGCTTTGCCTTGAGCTGCGCGGCACAGAAGGTCAAATTTGACCTGATCCTCTGCGGCCGCCAGGCGATCGACGGCGATACCGCCCAGGTCGGTCCGCAGGTTGCCGAAAAACTGGCACTGCCGCAGATAGCGTATGCCGAAGAAGTCATCAGCCTCGGCGATGGCAAAGTTGTGGCGCGCCGCGCCATCGAAGGCGGTTACGAAGTTCTGGAAAGCCCGCTGCCGGCAGTTATGACCGTGATCGATGCGAATATACCGCGTCCGATGGCGGCAAAACGCATTATGAAATACAAGCGCGCCCGGATCAAGAGCGAGATCGTCAAAGAACACGCCGATGCCAATTACACCGACGATGCCGCGATCGAAGCAAAAATGGCTGAACTGCAGTCCAAGGGTCTGCTGATTCAGGAATGGAGCGCCAAAGATGTGGATGCTGATCTTGAACGCATCGGCAAGGCGGGTTCTCCGACCAAGGTCAAGGCGATCGCCAGCGTGGTATTGACCGCCAGCGAAGCCAAAAAGGTCGAAGCAACCGAAGCAGGGATCACTGAACTGATCCACGAACTTATATCCGATCACACTCTGGGATAATTGATTATGGCTGAAAAAATGGGTAATGTTTGGGTTTTCATCGAACACGAATCCGGCAAGATCGCTGATGTGAGTCTGGAACTGGTTTCCAAGGCGCGCGAACTGGCTGATCAGCTGGGTTTGAAAGTCGAAGCTCTGCTGCTGGGCGATGAAAATGTGGAAAAATTTGTACCGACACTGTACAGCTACGGCTGCGACACTGTATTTATGGCTTGCGACAAGCGCCTGGAACCCTTCACGGTTCTGCCGTTTGCCAAGATCATTATGCAGCTGATCCTTGAACACAAGCCGAACATTCTGATGTTCGGAGCAACGATGAAGGGCCGTGAACTGGCTCCGCGCGTTGCCAGCGAAAAGCGCTGCGGTCTGACCGCCGACTGTACTGAATTGAAGATCGATGACTTTGAAGACACTGTCAGCAAGACCTTCTACAAAGATAAACTTATGCAGATCCGTCCGGCGTTCGGCGGCAATATTATTGCCACCATTGTCAACACCTGGGAAGATCCGCAGATGGTGACCGTGCGCGAAGGCGTTATGAAAATGGGCGAACCCGATGCCTCCCGCAAGGGCGAAGTGGTCAGAGTTCCGGTGGAACTGACCGAACTTGACACTGTGGTCAAGGTGCTCGAACGCGTGCGTCAGGATAAGGAAGTGGACCTCAAAGGTGCGCAGATCATCGTTGCCGGCGGTTACGGTGTGGGCAGCAAGGAAAACTTCAAGCTGATCTACGATCTGGCAGAAGCGCTCGGCGGCGAAGTCGGTGCCTCGCGTGCGGCGGTCGATGCCGGCTGGATCGATCACGATCACCAGGTCGGTCAGACGGGTGTGACGGTGCGTCCGCGTCTCTATATTGCCTGCGGTATTTCCGGCTCGGTGCAGCACACTGCAGGTATGAAAGAATCGAAAAAGATCATTGCGATCAATACCGATCCGAATGCCCCGATCTTCTCGGTGGCGCACTATTCGATTGTCGGTGACCTGAATGTGGTCATTCCGCAGATGATCAAGGCCTTCAAGGCCAAGGCATAAGGAAGGGTGTTCTGAAAATGGCGAACTTTTTTTCTGACAACCGCGATCTTGAATTCACGCTGAACAACCTTGATCTGAACGAAGCTGTTGCACTGCGTGAAAACAATTACGAATTTGCAAAAGAATTTGAAACCGCGCCGGTGGATTACGCTGATGCGCTGGATAACTTCAACCGCGTGCTCGATGTGGTGGGCCAGATCTGCGGCGACAACATAGAACCGCGCAGCCGCACTGTTGACCGCGAAGGTCCGCACTTTGCCAATGGCGTGGTGACCTACCACCCGTTGACCGAAGCAAACCTGGAAGATCTGCGTAAAGCGGATGTCTCCGGTGTGATGCTGGAACACCGTTTCGGCGGCTTGAACTTCCCGGTTTCGGTTTACACAATGATGACCGAAATGGTATCTCGCGCCGATGCCAGCTTGCAGAACCTCTTTGGTCTGCAGGACATAGCTGAAACCATCTCTGAATTCGGTAACGAAGAACAGAAACAGCAGTACCTGCCGCTTTTTGCCCAGGGTCTGGTTGATGGCTCAATGGACTTGACTGAACCGGATTTCGGTTCTGACCTGCAGTCGGTCAAACTCCGCGCCTGGCAGGACGAAAAAACCGGTCAGTGGTACCTCAACGGTATGAAGCGCTTTATCACCAACGGCTGTGCTGATGTGCACCTGGTGCTGGCGCGTTCTGAAGAAGGCACCGGCGACGGCCGCGGTCTTTCGATGTTCATTTGCGAAGCGTGCCCGCAGCTGGTGGTGCGCCGTATCGAAGATAAAATGGGTATCCACGGGGTTGCGACCTGCGAATTGCAGTACAACGATGTACCCGCCCAGCTCTGCGGTAAGCGCCGTCTGGGTCTGATCCGTTATGTTATGAGCCTGATGAACGGCGCGCGTGTAGCTATCAGTGCGCAGGCTGTGGGTATTGCCGAAGCGGCATACCGTGCCGCCCGCCAGTATGCTGCCGAACGCGAACAGTTCAAAAAGAGCATCGATAAATTCCCGGCTATCTATGATATGCTTGCCGGTATGAAAGCCAAGCTGACCGCTGCCCGTACATTGCTGTATGAAACTACCCGTGCGGTGGATTTGCGTACAGTCTATACTCATCTGGCAGAAGGTCCTGATGCCACGCCGGAAATCCGCGAAAAGGCGAAATATTACAACAAGCTTGCCGCCATCCTTACTCCGATGTGTAAGGCGATGGCGACCGAAAGTGCCAACCAGATCGCTTACGACACCATCCAGATCCACGGCGGTACCGGTTATATGCGCGACTTCAACGCAGAACGTTTCTACCGCGATGCGCGTATTACCAATATCTACGAAGGCACCACCCAGCTTCAGGTGGTTGCGGCAATCGGCGGCGTGATGCAGCGCGATGCCGACAAGCGCCTGCAGGAGATGTTTGATCTGAACTATGAAGGCGAATCCGCGCGTCTGGCAGAAATCGTCAAGGGTTTGTATGCCAAACAGCTGGAAGCCGTCAAGTTTGTTGCCGACCGCAAAGATGTTGCCTACCACGATCTGCACGCTCGCGATCTGGTGGAAATGGAAACCTATGTATTTGTCGGTATGCTGATGCTGCGCGACGCGCAGAAGAGCGAAGATCGCTTTGTGCTTGCCGAACGCTATATTCTTGACTCGCAGGCAGAATTTGCCAAACGTTATGCCAAGGTTATGTCCGGCGATCTGACGGTGATCGATCATCACCGCGATGTGATCGATTACTGATAAACATTTTTCAGAAAAAATCGGTCTGTAAAGAATCGCGCCCGGCAGCGCTTGCTCCGGGCGTTGGTTTGAATAAAAAAATCCGGTTCATCCGGTTAAACAAAAGGAATTATCCAAGATGAACAATGCTTATTTGGATATGGCAAAAAAGGTGATCACCGATCCGCAGATATTGTCGGTGATTTCGGCAAAACGCGCCCGTCAGCTGGCGCTGGGAGCCCGCCCGATGGTCAAGTGCGATTCTGAAAATCACCTGGATGTGGCGCTGCTGGAAATCGGCGAAGGCCTGATCGGTTACGAATTCGGTGCGCCGGAAGCAGAAGCGGAAGCTGTGGGAACAGCGGCAAAAGCCGAAGCAGCTGAAGAAGCTGTGGAAACCCCTGCAGAATAAATCCGGAGCCGCTGCAATGGAAAAACCGCTGGTTGGCATAGTGATGGGCAGCAAGAGCGACCTTCCGCTGCTGGAAGGCGCGTTCAAAGTGCTGAAAGATTTTGATATACCCTTTACTGCGCGCGTAATGAGTGCCCACCGCACTCCCGCCAAGGCAATGGAATTTGCCGCCAATGCGCAGAGCGAAGGGCTGAAAGTGATCATTTGTGCCGCCGGGATGGCAGCACATCTTGCCGGAGTGATGGCGGCGCACACAGTGCTGCCGGTGCTGGGTATTCCGGTAGCCAGCGAGCCGTTCAACGGACTTGACGCATTGCTGGCAACGGTTCAGATGCCTCCGGGGATTCCGGTGGGGACAGTAACAGCCGGCAAAGCCGGAGCCAAAAACGCGGCATTGATGGCTGTGGCAATTCTGGCATTGAGTGATGCCGGGTTGCAGAAAAAATTGAGTGATTTCCGCGCCCGGCAAACGGCCCAGGTGGAAGCTGCAGATGCTGAATTGCAGGAAATGCTGGCAAAATAAGTAGAATTTTGCAGAAAAAGCTGTTCCAGGATTTGCAATATCGTGGAAATGGCATATAGTATATAAAACGCTGTTATTGGTTGAAATCGATCAATAAGTTTTATATAGCGGAGAGGTGGCTGAGTGGCCGAAAGCAACGGTTTGCTAAACCGTCGTACGGGTAACCGTACCGGGGGTTCGAATCCCCCCCTCTCCGCCATTTTTGTGCTTAAATTCCGGAATCTTCCCCGTTTTTTCCCCGTCAAGTTGGCAAAACAGACTTTTGAGTGCTATATTGTGCCATAATCTGCAAAAACAGGTTATGAGATGAAAGCTGCAAGCAGGAACAAAAGTCGAATGAAAAAACTTCAAGGCAAACTCAACACGAATATACAGCCTCATCGGTCTTTTGATCGGTGAGGCTGAACTGTTTTTGTAACTTTAAACAAACTCATGGAGGTAAAAATGAGAATTGAAAAGCGTGTTTTGAATGATGCCTTGCGGGTGCTTGGCAAAGTGGTGTGCCAGACTTCACCGATGGAACTTTATCGCTCTATCCGGTTTGTCGGCGATGGCCGCTTTTATGTTTGAAAAATAAAAGAGTGTTGTATTATCAGCTCCAGAGTCTGATTTTTTACTGTTCAGCTGAATGTGCCGGGAGGGAGAGTAGAACGATATTATGAGTGACCTTATAAAGCACTCAAAATATTTTTTGCAAATTTGCTTATTTATCTTACAATCAGTGATTTGTTACCGATTTCGGCAGGCTGTCTTTAGCGGTCGCGGTATTCGCGCGGAGTCATTCCGTAATGCAGTTTGAACCGGCGGTCAAAGTAACTGCGGTATTTGAATCCACATTCATCCGAAATTTCATCAATACTCAAATTGCTTGTTTTCAGCAGAATAACCGCGTGTTCAAGTTTATATTCTGTCACCAGGCTGATGAAGTCGCGTCCTGCATATTTTTTTGCCAGCCGCGAGAGATATCCGGGCGAAATATGAAACAGTTTGGCTACTTCTTCCCTTGAATTCACCAGAGTACGGTTGCTGCGCAGATAAAAATCAATTTTACTCCAGATTTTCGGACGGTACTTTGCTGTCAGCGCATTTTCTACCGTAGATAACTCCTCCAGTGTCAAATCCCACAACTCATTAAGGATTCTGCATCCGAGCTCGTGATTGCCCTGTTTATAGAGCGTTTCAAAGGCGTTCAAAAGTGCAAATCCACCGGCGGAAAGCGGATCATGGGTATGGATTATAAGGTTCCAATCCTGCGGCGTAGCGGGGTCGAATGTGTTCACAAAGGATATCCGTATATATTCCGACATATAGCAAAAACTCAACGCTTTGTGTTTGGAATTGACAAGTTCCGGACGGTTGCTCCACAAGTAGCCGTTCCGGGTACAATAATATATAGCAGGGGCTGTCAGGCGGCGGATGACTCTGGTATTGTTGAAATAACACGCGAACTCTTCGCAGCCTTCCACAAGCACGCTCAAACGCGGCATACCGTGAATTGATGAGTATTCTGGTGCTTCGTGCGCAAATAACAGCTCTGTCAAACTCTTAAAATCAATTTTCCGGCAGAAATCAATTATAAACTGTAATTTATTGATGGCATCGTTGTCGGTACTCATAGAAAATTTCTCCTTAAAAATGTTGATAGTGTACAATAGTATATAAAATGGTATATTTCAACTATTGACAAAGTTTTTTTTTCGATTATACTTTATTACAGTGGGATATTTTAAAAAATTTCCCGGTTTATTGGGAATTCATCACTGTAAATGGCAAAAAAAGGATTTCAGTTGCCGTTATGAATTATATCGAAAATTTTGCGACCGATGCCGATGGCAGAAGTCCGTTTGCTTTTTCTGTGTGGCGCAACAAGATGTGCGAACTGACTCCGGAATTGGCTTTTACTGACGACTGCACCGCTTCGGCAGAAGCTTTTGAGTCGTGGCGGCAAAAGGTCAGGGCGCGGTTGTCGCAGCTGCTCAATCTTCCGGAATATGACCGCACTCAACCGCTGCCGCGTCTGCTGGAAAGCCGTCAGCGCGATGGCTACACGGTAAATGTGTATGAATCCTATCCGGATAAATGGAGCAAATGCTCATTTTTGATGCTGGTGCCGGACAACTTGTCTGCTCCGGTTCCGGCGGTTTTCTGTTTTCCCGGTTCGCACCACCCCAAAGAGGCGCTGGCGGGCGAGCCGATGCCCGAATCGCCGAACTGCCCGCCGGTGCGGTTCCCGGAGCGCAACTGTATGGCAAAGCACTATGTTCAAGCCGGTTTCATAGCTCTAGCATTTGACAACCCCGCTACGGCTATGAGTTCGGAAATAGATCCTGAAAACCTGCAGACCCAATGGGGGATGCGTACCAAACTGGTGGAAGGTTTGCTGGGCGCGGGTTCAAGTTATCCGGCTTTTACCATTTACCAGCGGCTCAATGTTTTTGACTGGGTGATGACTCTGGATCAGGTCGATAAAGAAAAAATTGCCGTTTCCGGCCATTCGCTCGGCAGCGAAGCCGCGCTCTTTATGAGCGTGCTCGATGACCGGGTCAAAGCTTTGGTGTTCAACGATTTTGTTTGCGATGAACGCCGCCGCTGGTGCGCGGTTACCGAAGCACCCGGAAGAGACTTTCACGATAACGGCAACTGGCATTTTCTGCCGGGAGTGTGGCAGAGTTTTGCTTTTCAGGATCTGTTGGCGGCCTGTGCGCCGAAGTTTCTGGCACTTAACGAAAGCGGGGCTGAAGAATTTTTGAACAAGATCCGCCGGGCTTACAACTTCTGCAATGCCGGAGATAAACTGCAGATAACCTATTACCCCGCGTTTGCTGATAAGATCAAAAATTGCAGCAACGTGCCGCTGCAGGGTATTTCGAGCGAAGAATTTTACCGCGATTACTGCGCGGTAGAAGCTGCCGATCACTCGTTCCGTCCCGAACCGTCCCTGAAACTGCTTGAAAAAGCGTTCAAATAAAAAGTTTTCAAGCCTATGAAACTGGAAGTAATCAATAAGTATTCTTTGAAATCTCCTGACTGCGCCGCGGCGATTTTTCCCGGTGCAGTCAAACTTGCCAACGGCGAGCTGCTGCTGCATTTCTGTGCCGGCGCCGGCTTTGAATCCTCGGATCAGCATTGCGTGCAGGCCCGTTCTGCAGATAACGGCAGAACCTGGCAGGTTGAACAGTGCATTGCCGGTGTCGATTGCCTGAAAAGTGCCGAGCCGTTCACATTTTGCAGCAAACCGACTCTGCTGGCTGACGGTTCGCTGATAAGTGCGGGGTACGGTTTTTTCCGCGACCGCCCGGATATGGGGCTTTCGGACTACGCCGAGGAGTACAAACGCTTTCCAAAGATGAAAAATTACGCGCTTTTTTCGAAAGATAACGGAAAGACCTGGAGCGCGCTGCACGAGATCAAACACCAGTATAACGGGTTGGAAATTTCCGGTCCGGTGTTGGCTTGTGCCGACGGCAAACTGCGGATTTTTGCCACGCCGTTTGAACTTAACGCCAAGGAGAATCTGGGTATAACGCTTATTTCGTCAGATAACGGCAAAAGCTGGCAGGAAGGCGGCAGATTTTTTGCTTCCGGCAATATTGCGCCGTGGGAAGTGCGGTCTGTTGAACTTGCTTCCGGCAGAATTATGCTGGTATTCTGGGCTTTTGACCTTAAAAATCAGCAGCATCTCAACAATCACGTGGTTTTTTCTGACGATGGCGGTATGAGTTGGAGCGATGCTGTTGATACGGGGTTGCGCGGACAGGCTTCCAACTGGCTGTTTATTGATAACAAAGCTGCTATTCTGCAGGCGCGGCGCGAAGGCGAAAAGACAGGGCTGTATTTGAATGTGATCGAAGAATTTGACGGTAAAAAATTCACTTTTTCCGAAGATATATGTTTGTGGGATGCTTCCGGCAACGCCAACCGCGGCAGCCGTATAGAAGAGCAGTTTGCATCGCTGAAATTCGGTCAGCCTTCGGCACTTGAGCTGGCAGACGGCAGTTATCTTTTCTGTTTCTGGCATCAGGTCAACGGTGAATATACCGTGCAATGCTGGCAGACCGCAAGATCAAGATAAAAAATAACAAAACCAATAAAAATAAACTTTACCAAAGAGAGAGGAAGCATTATGAAAAAAAACGCTTGCAAGCGGGTGAAGGCTGGATCCTTCACCCTGATCGAACTCCTTGTTGTGATTGCCATTATCGCCATATTGGCGGCAATGCTGCTGCCGGCACTTTCGGCTGCGCGTGAAAGAAGCCGCGCATCGGCGTGTGTCAGCAACCTCAAACAGATGGGTACGGCTATGGATATGTACACTGCTGACAATAAGGGCGAGGTTATGCCGTATGTGTGGCAGCACGGTGTGCATGGTAAAATAAACTGGTACTGGGTACTCTGTACCGGCGGATATCTGCCGCAGGGCAATTTTTCCTCCAACGCCGATGACCGTTCCATTGGAGTTGCCCACCCGATCCTCTGCGCCAGTGCTTCGCCGAATAAAGGTTCGGTGCGAGCCGACTACGCAATCAATGTAAATGTGGCACATCCCATTGGTGAAGGATCGCCTTACAACAAAAAACATATCGGCAATGTCTGGAATATTGCTGATCCCACCAAGATGGCAATGATTGCTGACGGCGGCAGATCCAATACTTCAACTCCCGGCGGCGGCGAGCTTAACCCGATGACCTGTATGGGACGGCCGTCCGGCTGGCTGGGCGGCAATACCCAATACACCAGCGATTGCCCCTACGGTGTAAGTTTGCGCCACAACCAAAATGCCAATATGCTTTTCGCCGACTGGCACGTTGAAACGATCAATAAAGGAATGCTGCCGGAATCGCTGGATGACACCGACGGTATGAATGTGGCATTTTATACAACGCATCTTTAATAAATTTTTAATATAAACATAAATGGAAAGATCAAAAAAAATGAAAAATCTGTTGATGCTTTTTCTGTTTGCCGGTGCAATGTTTACTGCCGGAGCCGCCGAAGAGATCCGCGATCTCAAACTCAACGAGTGGTTCACCTGGAAATCTCCCAAGAACCGTGCCAAAATTGTTCGCAGCAAAGCCAATGCCCAGTATCCGCAGGGCGCGGTGCGTTTTGATGTTGCTCCGGGCGAAGGCAGATATGCCGCCACAACTTACGGCAACGAAAAAATTTCTGCCGGTGACAAGTTCAAGTTTATCATTACAGTAAAATTCTCCGAAGATGTCAACAGCGATGTCAAAGTCGGCATTTCGCTGAACGGCAAAAACGCCAAACGCGATTGGTACAAAGATTATGCCAGACAGGTCCGTCCGGCGGTAACCGCTGCTTTTGCTGTTGCTCCGGGCAAAGAATCGACTGCCGAAGTCGAAGTTGATCTGGCTAAATATAAACTGCCCGAAATCGTTACGATCTGCCCCTTTGTTTCGGTAAGTGATCTCAAAAGCGGCAGCGTTACTGTTACCAAATGCCAAATGATTGTCACTTCGCCTGAAGCTGCCGGCAAGTAAACTTTTTGCATAAAAAGGTATTGCTGAAATGAGATATGCGTGGATATATTGTGCCTTGATTCTGGGTATAACAGCCCTGAATGCGGCAGAAGAGGTGCGTTCGCCTAAAATCAATAACTGGTACACCTGGAAAAATAAAGGCAGCCGCGGCAAGTTAGTCCGTCAGAAACCCAATGCTCAATACCCGCAGGGCGCGGTTCGTTTTGATGTTGCTCCGGGCGAAGGCAAATATGCTGCCAGCACTTACGGTAACGAAAAAGTCACTCCGGATAAAGCGGTAAAAATCATTGTAACGGTAATGTTTTCCGGAGATGTGAATAAAAATGTCAAGGTCACTCTTTCGCTGAATGGCAAGATTGCCGACGGCAACTGGTACAGTGCGTTCGGCAAACAGATCCGTCCGCCGGTAAAAGCGCAATTTGCTGTAACTCCCGGCAAGGAATCCCAAGCGCAGCTGGAACTTGACCTGACCAGATACAATTTGCCGCAGCTGGCAATGCTTACACCCTTTGTTTCGGTAAGCGATCTTGAACGCGGCAGTGTTGCCGTAACCGGATTCAAGTTCATAACCGATGAAGGCGGCAAGATTGCCCCGGCACCAAAGGTTGATTCCAATATCGGCAAATTGCAGGCAAGAAAAGGCGCGTTCAAGGATTTCTCCTGGGCGGCTCCGATCAACTGGGATAATTTCCGGCGGCAGATGGATTATACTGCTATCGGGCTCAATATAGTCAAACTGACTCCGGCAATGCAATATGCGGCTGTTGTTTGGCCCGATGATCTGGCGGTCGAAGCCGGGTACAGCAGCGGTAAGTGGCAGATCGCTTCCGGTAAAAAAGGCGATATGAAAGCTGCTGCCGTCATCGAAGGCGACAATATTGATATGGCTTGCTGCGGTACTGCTGTGATTTTCCGCGACAGTGCGGGCAAATATACTTTTGTCTCCGGCGGACTTGCCAATACCGGCGCAACTCTGATGCTGCCGGAAGGCGTGAAGACTCCGGAAGTCAAACAGATCTATATCGGCGGCCACGCACTTTTGTACTGTCTGGCGGAAGAAGCTCAAAAAGAGCTGGACAGAGCTCTGAAACTCTACAAAGACAATATCGATTCTGTCAGAGCTCACTGGCAGAGCCGTTCCAAAGAGTGGCTGTGGAATCAGCGGATAGAATTTTACACCAGTTCGGTAAAAAAGGTCAAGGACGAAGCAACAGCTTTCAGCGACGGCTTTCTGCCGGTTATCGCAGCTGATCCGATTCTCCGCGACCGCTACGGCTGGCTGATCTGGATGATAAACGGTCAATATTCCACCACCGGCGGTTACTTCGGCGGGGAGTTCCGCAAAAACTACTACACCTATTACAACGGACGCGGAGAAATTGCCGAATCGCTCCGATTTGCTCAACGCCTGACATTGTTGGTGGCGCGCGCCAGAAGAATTGCCGGTGCGGCGTTTACCGAAGGAAAAGCTGCTGATAAACTGCTTGCCGCCGGTTGGACTTCGGCATTGGCAGATGTTCCGCTCAAAGCCGGACTGCCGAAGGTAAGCAACTCGCGCAAATTGCGTATGGCGCAGGGCGAAGGCGAAAGTGCCATTCTGGTTCTGACTTCAGCAGTATCGCCGGTGGAAAATATCCGCATCAAGGTTACTGCCGAACAAGCCGGTTCCCCGCAGGTGAAGCTCTATTCGGTCAAATATCTTTCTATGGAATCAGCCGGAACACCGCATCTGCCGCTGGGGGTCGAAGGCGACCGCGAAGTGGCTGATATTTGCATACCGGTAGATAAAGACAGCAAATTTTCGCTGCAGCCGCATACTAATCTGCCGGTACTGGTAAATGTGATTGCCGGCGATAAAACTGCTCCCGGCAAATACAATTATACTTGCTCAATCCAGTGCGCCGACGGCAAAAACATAGCTTTGCCGCTGGAAGTTGTGGTCGATAACTTCAACCCCGGTTACAAACGCC
Organism: Victivallaceae bacterium; assembly: GCA_045587205.1. Taxonomy (GTDB): domain Bacteria; phylum Verrucomicrobiota; class Lentisphaeria; order Victivallales; family Victivallaceae; genus SIG78. The sequence continues at coordinate 7,331 of JAZNBV010000110.1, read as the reverse complement.
TTGCCAGTATAGCGGGGCTTGCCAATAAAGAGATCACTGACTGGTATCCGGCAGAATTTCAGAAAACTGCCCGCCTCAATCTCTCCGAAGCTCTGCTTGAGTGCAGGATTATGCCGCTGCAGCTTTACAGCTGGGGCGCGCCTTCACCGTTCTTTGAAGATCTGCCGGCATTGATGAAAAAAGGTCTGGATGGTGTGATCGTCAGTTCCGGTATGCAGGGGTTGGTCGATCCCGCTGCTGATCTGGTAAAATTTGTTGAGTTGTACGGCAGTAAAGACGGCAAAAACTTTGTCCGGATCCCTGCCGAAGTCAAATATGCCGTCCGTAAAGGCAAAGTGCTTGATGCACAGGATATTACAGTCAAACCGCTGCAGAAGGTTTCGGATTACCGGTATCTGAAAGTACACAATACCAAAGAAATCAAGGGCGTCCGCTCGCAGTGCTGTCAGGCATTTTTGATGCGCGAAAGTTCTCCGCCGCTGCTGAAGCTCTCTTTTGCTGACGGCAAGAGTCAGGATCTGGTGGAAAGCGTGCGGGCGATCCAGAGCGACAAAAAGCCTGAAAGCGGATCTTTCGATCAAGCCCAAAAGATTACCTCGCTCTTTTTTGACAACTATCTGCCCCGCAGCAACCGCGCTTCGGTATTGTTCGAAAGCGGCAACAGAGATGTTGCAGAAATCCGTTTGTATAACAATCGCGCCTCGGTGATCTCTGCCAATATCAAAGGCAATTACGATGCTGTCCGCCGGATCGTCGGCAAAGATATGCCCATTTATCTTTATGGTTTTGACGAAGTAAACGAAATGGAACACAACAATCTGCGTGTTGCTATGAAGCGGGCAAAACAGATCGCTCCCGGCATAAAACTGGTGACCACCGCCTGTAACCTCAAAGCAGATATGGATCTGTATGAATTGCTTGATATACATTGTGTCTGCAATGCTTACGCCATACCGCGTCTGCAACGGGAAATTGCCAAAAAGTACGGAACTGTTTTCTGGACTTATGTCGGCGGCGGCGGTTACTACCCCAGCGGCAACTTTGAGCGCGTTGACCAGCCGCGGATCAATTCGCGCGCATTCTTCTGGAGTATGCTTTGCTTTGATTATATCAGCGGATTCCTCTATTGGGATATAAATATGTGGCGTCAGAACAAAAAGCTTCTTTCCGAGCCCGTTTTTGATTGGAGCAAGTGGAATTGTTCGCACGGTGATTACAGCGGTATGGGGGCACTGTTCTATCCCGGACCGGAAGGCACGATCTACTCGAGTCTGCGTTCCTGGACATTGCGCGACGGCGTGGAAGATGTCAATGTTTACCGCTATGCGCAGGAACTGCTCAAGAAATATCCCAATACGCTCAAAAAGCTGGAACTTGATGCTATCGGTTCCGAAATTGCCCGCTCAATGACTGTTTGGTGTCAGGATATTGATAAATTGGAAAATCTCCGTGAAAAACTCTATAATCTGGTAAATTCCATAGAAAAGAAATGAATATTGAATCACTGAATATTGATCTCCAAGACGGAGCTGATTACTTTCATCCGGCCGTGGCAGTGATGCCCGATGGCAGATGGATACTGACCGCCCAGGTAATTATGGGATCGGATTTTTACGGCGAACCGGTTTATGCTTTTTCCAACGACCGGGGCAAAAACTGGTCGCCGGTAAAAGTTATTGAAAGCTGCCGCAACCGTGAGCTCGGCGGCGGTTGGGTGGAAAATGTTGCCGATCCGCGGCCATTCGTCTTTGGCGATCATAAAGAGGTGTTTGTTTTCGGCTGCACTTCAATTTATTCATCAAAGGGTAATATCTGCTATCAGGATAAACCAACTGATATGGAATTGCCGGATGTCCGTGCAGTGTGTGCTATCCTGCACCCCGACGGCACCTGGAGCCGGCAGGATCTGAAACTGCCGGTCGAAACTGATGATTGGCGCACCACTTGTATCCAGTGTGCGCTGGTTTCCAACGACGAAGTTATTCTGCCGTTCCACTTTAAGGTTGGAACTTGTATGTACGGCGGGCGCCCGTCGCTGCGGGCGGGGGTTGCAACAGCCAAATACCGCATAGTCAACGGAACATTGCAGTTTATAGCTATGGGTAACGTTCTTGAGCTTAACGAAGGGCGCGGTCTGGTGGAGCCTTCGTTGCTCAAGTTGCCCGGCAACCGGGGTATAGCTATGACTATAAGAGCTGAAAACGGCAAAGCCTACTGTCAGGTTTCGCAAGATGGTTTGAATTGGAACGCAATTCAGCCGTGGCGCTGGGACAACGGCGAAGAGCTGGCAACCGATACCACTCAACAGCACTGGGTCTGCTGCGGAGAAAAAGTCTATCTGGTTTATACCCGTAAAGATGAGTGCAATAAAAACATTTTCCGCTCGCGCGCTCCGCTTTATATAACCGAAGCCGATCCGGAAAATGCCACATTGATCCGCGCTGCCGAAGAGGTGGTTTTCCCCATTACTGTCCATAATGAGTCAATAGGTCTGTTCGGGAACTTCCACGCTGTACAGCTTGACGAAAACCGGGCTTTGATAAGTGATGCCGCTCTGTTCCGTTTTCCCAAAGAAAAACGGCGCGAAACCCGCCTGATGGCAGCAGTTGTCAGCAGTTGAACCAACAGGCTGCTGCAACTCCAACTGAATAAATATTGCCGTAAAAATTTGCAAAAATATTTTTCCGGTATATAATTTTTTTCAGACACACAACATAAGGATGTTATTATGAGATTTTTATTTTTTCTGACCGTATTGATCTGTTCTGCAAGTATCATCAAAGCTGATGCACCCGTAAAGAACGGTGTTAAAGTATGGAGCGACCGGTCATATATATTGAACGGGCTTCCTGCAGAATACAACTTCAAGATGCCGGTTCCGGCACAAAAGTGTGAGCAATACAATATCGTTATCCCTGCCGGCACCAAAAAAGCTCTTGTCGCAATTTACTCTTCTGCCGGAGCCACGGATAATGTAGCAAAAAAATATAATCTCAAACCCACCGGCAAACATTTGTATATCGGCAACGCTAAAAATCCTAAAATACTTAAATATGATATCTTTACAGTGGAAAATCCTCCGGAAAATGTCGATTGCCGTCCTACCAGAGCCGGGGGCATATTGCTGGCACTCAACGATGACGTCCCGGATGTTGCCGCTGATGCTCCGGAAGAAAAAACGACAGTTCAGCAAACTGACAAAATTTCCGGAGTAAAGAGTTTTGAAGGTCAGGAATACCGTTTCCGCCCTGGCAAACGCATAGTTGAATATTATGTAAGAGCTCCACAGAAAGGTATCAACGCCAACACCGGTTTGATGCTTGTATCGCATAACTGGGGCGACACCTGGAAATATACCGCTCCGTGGTGCGATATATTGAGTGACCGCTTCAACCTCATTTGTTTGAGTGTAAATTATCTGCAAAGCGGCGAAACCAAGCATAACGAAGTGCCTTACGATCACGGAGTGCTTCAGGCAATGGATTGTCTGCGGGCATTGTACGAAGTCACGGGCGAACTTGCCCGCAATAAAATCAATTTCAACCGCCGCCGCATCTACGCTGCCGGAGCTTCGGGCGGCGGCAATATAAGTTTGATGGTGAACAAACTTGCCCCCAACACTTTCGGGTGTATCATCGACCTCTGCGGGATGCCGGGGCTGACCGATGATATAGCGTTCGGTATCGGCGTGCTCAATGCGGGGTACAGCAAAGACCCCCAATCACCCAAATATCTGACCAAAGCTATGCAGGAGATCCGCGACCCGGGCAATACAGACCATCTGAAATTGCAGAAAAAGTGGCAGCCCGCCAACAAGGTGGTGATCGTTCACGGTCTGGATGATAAAAGCTGCAATCCGGCAGATAAGATGGTCATTGCCGCCAATATGGTGCGAACCGGGTTCCGTCCTGATACGCATTTTCTGACCGAAAACGATGTCGATGGCAAGATCGTGCAGAATACCCGTCACGCCATCGGCAACCGCCCGGAAGTCATCAGTAAATTCGGCGGAGAATACATTTCAGAAAGCGGCAAATACCCGGCACTGAATACCAAAAATGACTTTGACTCAAAGCACGAAATAGTCTATCCGGTAACCGGCGGCAAATACATAATTTCATATAAAGCCGCTCCGACCATACGCTTTGAAAAGTAAAAAATCTGCTACGGTCAAAATATATTACACACAGGATATATTTTTATGCAAATACCGCGCCGTAAACCGCTTACAGCCAATGTCGCAGTTGTATCAGTCGGATTCAAAACCTATTGGAACCAGTTTGACGGATTGCTGGATGAAATGCACCGCAAAGGCAACCTTTTCTGCTCCAAAGTGGCTGCTTGCGGAGTGAATGTCAACAACTTCGGTCTGGTCGATGATCCCCAGAGCGCGCAGGCAGTGCTGCCGCAGCTGCTGGCATCTGACCCGGATATACTTTTTGTGCATATGGCTACCTACAGCACCAGCATACCCTTTGCCATTCTGCTGCGCGAAGTCCGCTGTCCGGTGGTGCTGGCGGCATTGCAGCCGATGGCAGCTATGGATTATGCACGCGGCACAACTTTTATGCAGCTTTGCAACGATGATATATGTTCGGTTCCGGAATTCACCGGCGTGGCGATCCGTATGAACCGGGCGGTATCCGATGTGATCATTGGTATGGAAGAAAATGATCCGGCAGCCGATGTTGCGATCGCCGAATGGTGAAGTATAGCCAAAGTGCGCCACGATCTGCGCCGCGCCCGGATCGGCTTGATGGGCAGAGTGCTCGATACTATGCTGGATATGCAGACCGACCCGGCGGCAGTGACGGCTATGTCAAGGCAGAAGAACTCCGGGTGCTGAATATGATGTTTGATGCTAAACGCTTGCCGCCGGTTTTGCTGGAACTCTATAACCACAGCGGATATAAATACCTTTTTGCCCATAATTTCGACTACTATAAAGAGAGGGATTTTCCTTCGCTGATCCCAAGTGAAGAAGAGTTTGAAACGCTGGAATACTTTGCATTAAAGTTGTGCGATGATTCGCAGCTGCACTGTTATAAACTTGGATTGTTTATGGTATTGCTGAGTTTGCTTTGCAATACCGCCAAGCATTGTACAGCCGAAGAATGTGCGCAAGCACCATTAAACATTCCCCGCTTGACAAAGTATCTGAACAATAACTATCTGCAAGATATTTATCTGGATGACCTGACAGTTATCGCCGGTATGTCGCGGGCAACGTTGATCAGGCACTTCCGGCAGGCAATGGGCATAACTCCGATGAAATACATTTGCAATTTGCGTTTGAAATACGCTGCGGAGTTGCTGATCAACAGTGATTTGACGCTTAAAGAAATAGCATTAAGTTCAAAATTTTCTTCAATGCCCTATTTTTTCCGGGCATTCCGCAAACATTTCGGCATACCGCCGCAAGAATGGCGAAAGCAGAAAAATAACAAATGATCTATCTGTTTTGCTAATAGCCGTCTTTCAAAAAATTTGAGTTATATATCACTTTTGTGAGATAAGCTCGTGATCAATAACTTGCCTCGCCGGTTCTACGGAATCGGCGGGGCTTTTTCGTTTTTAAATTTTCAACCAAACTCATGGAGGTAAAAATGAGAATTGAAAAGAAAACTTTGAATGATGCCCTGCGGGTGCTGGGCAAGGTGGTGTGCCAGACTTCACCGGTGGAACTGTATCGGGCGGTGCGGTTTGTTGGCGATGGTGACGGTGTCTGTACTATGGCCACGGATGGAGTGGAAACGGTTTCGGTGATGCTGGACGCTTTCGCTGAAACAGAGATTGATTTTTGCGTGCCGTTTAAGGAGCTGAAAGATCTGGTTCGTATGGGGCGTTCTGAAACTATCGAATTGTCTGGCAAGTTCATTGAGTTTCCGGAATTGGAAGAGCCGAGCGATGATGCCGTATCTGCGATGCTTCCGGTGAACTTTGGTGAACTGATGGCACAGGCGGCTTCGGTTGTTGATCGCTCCAACTATCGCCGACTGCTGCAAGGGATCAATCTTTCCAATGCTGGTGTTACGGCTACGGATGGTAAGCAGCTTTTGCATCTTCCTTGCGTGCTGTCGCTCGTCAAAGATGTGACTATCCCGTTTCCGTCAGCGTTGCTGGCTGCCAAGACTTCTGAAATGGGTACACTTCAGGTATGGGACAATCGCTTTCAGATTGAGATCGGCAAATTCAGTTGGCACGGCAGACTGCTTGAAGGTCACAAGAGAAATAACTTCTTCAATCTTCATAGGTAAGCTCCTTTGCAGCTTCCAGCATAACGGTCATGTGTTCACGTGCTTCCTGCTGGATTTTTTTGATTTTTTCAATATACTGGTCGCAGTTTTCGATAAAGGTCTCAAAACAGACCTTATAATCGGAACCGCTTCCGTGGGGAGTGAGCAACAAATCGTAATTGGTAAGAAAGAACTTGCTTTCCTCCCCGCCCTTCTGTGTTTTGGAAATGTGCCAGCGGTTATCGCTGCTCATAAGTTCCTGCTTCAGTTCCTGATCGGTAATGTTCCAGTTGATTTTTGTCATAATGATTCCTTATTTTTTTTTACTTTAATCGCCCCGATAGGGTTGAAAAATACTTAAAATTACCAAAATCGCCCCGATAGGGTTGAATTTTCCTTGAAAATCTTGTTTGATGTGTTATATTAACATTGAAAGGAAATACAAACAATGAAAATAGAACTCTCAAATATTCAACAACTTGCTGAACTTGTCCGTTCCGAACGAAAGAAACAGAATGTAACTCAAGTTCAGCTGTCGCAACTGGCTAATGTCGGAGTGCGCTTTGTCCGGGATTTGGAAGACGGCAAAAGTTCCATGCATATTGACAAGGTTTTCAGTGTCCTCGAAACGCTTGGTGTTACAATTGAACTAACCACGATTGATGGAGATGATGGATAATGGAAACCCTGAATGTTTTTTTGCTTGGCAAACTTGCCGGTTTTCTTGAATCCGACAAAGGTACTCTTTCATTCCGTTATTCAGAGGATTATCTGCAAGATCCATCTGCAGTGCAACTCTCGTTCACGCTTCCTCTTCAGAAAGAAGCGTTTGATGATCAAACTACTTCAGTGTTTTTTGACAATCTTCTGCCGCCGGATGTGGTCAGAAAACGCCTTGGTAAAATTCTGCATCTTTCAAGACACAATATTTTTGGTTTTCTCAAAGCTATTGGTGGAGATTGTGCCGGAGCAGTTTCTTTGTATCCTGCAGAGAATGAGGAAACTGTCAGCGCCAATCCGCCCTCTCTCCGTGAACTCACGAATGAAGAAGCTGTTGAAATTTTAACACAACTGCCCAAACGTCCGTTGAATCTG
>JAZNBV010000109.1:0-16593 GCA_045587205.1 Victivallaceae bacterium | reverse complement strand
GGCGCTCGCGGTAAGGCAATCCCATTCTGCCGACAATAAATTCGCTGAACTCGTGCAATATGGCATTGACCTCCGAAGCGGATTCCATTTTTTCTACGATAATGGCGATCACCGCCACGCGGGTCTCTGGCATAAAAGCACCTTTCAGTTAAATTATTTTATATAATTTACCACCGTTTTGATCTTTTTACAAATACACAACTTGCAAAAAACTGTTTTTATGCTAATTTTTCTGCAGATTCAACAATCAATCAATACCGCCGGAGAATAGTGTGAAAATAGAATACAAAGAACTCTTTACCGTTGAAGCGCTGGAAACACTCCGTAAAGTAGCGTTCAAAGTGTGGCCGCAGACCTTTGGTGCCATACTCTCAAGTGAACAGATCAGTTATATGATGGATATGATGTATTCACCGGATGTCCTGCAGAAAGAACTTGATGCCGGGGTGCATTTTGAAATTATCTGTATAAATGATGAACCTTCCGGATATATATCTTACTCCGGATACCCCCGGACTCCCGGCACGGCAAAACTGCACAAAGTATATCTGATGCCCGGATTCCACAGCCGGGGAATCGGTCAGCAGATGCTCGACCACGCACAGGAACAGTGCCGCAAACTCGGCTTCAGCAATATCCTGCTGACTGTAAACAAAAATAATCAGCGGGCAATAAAAGCATACAAACGCAACGGTTTTACAGTGACCGATGCCGTATGCACCCCTATCGGCAAAGGATTTTTTATGGATGACTACATAATGCAGAAACCACTGTAAAACAACATTGAAAAAAACAAAACCAACTGATTTCATACAAAAACAAGATATTTTTTTCTCTAAGTCTTGCAAATAATTTTTTTTGTGGTAAATTAATTGAACAATCATTTTTCAATTCAATAGAAGGACTCATTGAAAGATTATGAAAAAAGTATTGATTCCGACCAAACTCGATAAAGTGGCCGCCGGGCTGCTTGCCGCAAAAAACTACAATGTTGTGCAGGATGCGGATACTCCGCTTGCCGACCTGATCGCCGCCAACAGCGATGCAGAAGTGCTCATTGTCCGCAGCGAAAAGATCACTGCTGCTGAAATTGATGCTCTGCCCAACCTCAAACTGGTGGTGCGTGCCGGTGCCGGCTTCAACACCATTGACACCAAATATGCCCGCAGCAAGAACATTGATGTTATGAACACCCCCGGCGCCAACTCCAACGGCGTTGCCGAAGAAGTGGTTGCTATGATGCTGGCTGCAAGCCGTCACCTGGTCGCTGCTGATATCTCCACCCGCGCCGGCCTGTGGGAAAAGAAGAAATTTATGGGTCAGGAAGTCACCGGCAAAACCGTCGGTATCCTCGGACTCGGTCACATCGGTCAGCTGTTGGTCAAGCGTCTTGCCGGTTTTGAAGTCAAAGCACTGGGTTTTGACCCGGTGCTGACCGAAGAACGCGCCAGGGAAATCGGCGTGGAACTGACCACTGTGGAACGCATTTTTGCTGAATCCGATTACATTTCGCTGCACATTCCGGAAAATGATGCCACCCGCGGTATGATCAATGCCAAACTTTTTACATTGATGAAGCCCGGAGCAATGCTGATCAACTGCGCCCGCGCCGGAATCATCAACGAAGCTGACCTGCGTGCAGCCAAAGCCGAAAAGAAGATCATCTACTGCAATGATGTTTACCCCAAAGATGAAGCCGGCGAAAAGAGCATTGCCGATGTTGCCGATCTGATGCTGCCGCACATCGGCGCCAACACCCACGAAGCCAACTTTGTTGCCGCCCGGCGTTCTGCGGAACAGACCATTGCCTACTTTGAACAGGGTGCAACCACCTGGGTGGTCAACAAGTAATTACCCTTCACAGATTGTTTGAGTATTGACAACTCAAACACAAGTAACATAAATTACCTGTAAACTACAGATTTTCTGAAGCCTCCGGAGTAATCCGGGGGCTTTTCTTTTTCCCGGAGTACAGCACAGCAGTTGAAAAATCCGTTTTTTGTGCTATATTAATTGATCATATTTTTTTATTGTTTGAGGAATTGAATTGATGAGTGACCCTGCCAATACTTTTGCAGAAATGAACCTTTCAACGGGGACTCTTGATATTCTTGCTGAACGCGGCTATCAATCCCCCACCCCTATTCAGTCAATGGTTATACCGCGGCTGCTGACCAACGACCGCGACCTTATAGCCCAGGCGCAGACCGGTACTGGAAAAACAGCGGCATACGCGCTGCCGATCATTGAAAAACTGCTGACGGAACCTGCCGGCAAACAACCGCGCGCCCTGGTATTGAGTCCCACGCGCGAACTGGCTATGCAGATAGCCAATGAAGTCGGATTATTCATCGGCAAACGCCCCTTGAAAGCTGTAACTGTTTACGGCGGTCAGCCCATTGACATACAAATACGCGCCCTGAAAGGAGGAGCAGACATCATTGTCGGCACTCCCGGCCGGGTCATCGACCTTATGGAGCGCGGAGTACTTAAACTTGACCGGGTCGGATTCGCTGTGCTTGACGAAGCCGATGAAATGCTGGATATGGGTTTTGTGGAAGATATTGAAACTATCCTTGCCGCCGCTCCGTCGGAAAAACGGATGCTGATGTTTTCTGCCACCGTTCCGCCGGAAGCGCGCAAGATAGCCGAACAGTTTATGCTTGATGCAGAATATATCAAAGCGCCGGTCAGCAAAGAAAACTCTATAAATACCCTGACCGAACAATGGGCGTGCGAAGTCCGCAGAGAAGACAAGTTCAGCGCCCTCAAGCGGATATTGAATGCAGAAGGCAGGATCTATGCAATGATCTTCTGCCGCACCCGCGCCGATGTGGATGAATTGACAATGAATCTGCAGAAAAATAAATTTTCTGCAGAAGCGCTCCACGGCGAACTCACCCAGAATCAACGGACACGCGTCATTGAACAGTTCAAAAGCCGCCGTTTTGATATGCTTGTAGCCACCGATGTGGCAGCGCGCGGTATAGATGTAAACGATCTTACCCACGTAATAAACTACGCCCTTCCGCGCGAAACAGACACCTATACACACCGTATCGGCAGAACCGGACGCGCCGGCAAAAAAGGCGTGGCAATAAGTATATTCTCGCCATCTGAAGGAAAGTGCTTTGCTATGATCCGTAAAGCAACCGGCAACGCACTGGAACTGCGCGGGCTGCCCGATGCCAAAAACATCATCAATGCTAAAAAAGCCCGGTTCAAGGAAGAATTGGAAAAAATGATTCCGCAGACCAACCCGGCTTATCAGCGGATGGCAAATGAATTGTGCAGCGTTTATGACCCGGAAACCGTTCTGGCGGCACTGCTGGATATGCGTTTTCACAAAGAATTGCTGGCGGAAAATTATCCTCCGCTGGGCAACGGACGCAGTGAACGGCGTTTCGGCAGTATGCACGGCACGCACCGCGAACGGGACAATCAGCAGGAAAAATCTCCGCGACGCAACCGCCGCGGTGAACGGAAAAATAACGATACGGCAAAAGTTGAACAGGCAGAAAAAGAGTTCAAAAATAATCGCCGCAGAGAAAAATTTTCCGAAGATGCTCCTGAACGGAAAAAGTTCAAAAAAAACAATCAGCTCCGGGAAGAAAAAAGCAACAGAGCAGAAGAAAAACCGCGACGCAAATTGCGCGACTGGGCTATGGAACTTCCTGAAAGCACCCGCGATCTGCCACGGTACAAAGTTAAAAAGCGCAAGTGATATTTCATTTTTTTGCAAATTGATTTTTTGCAGAAAAGAGTGTATATTAAAGTATTGATTTTTTGATACAGAGGTAATATTTTTGCATAAAATCGGACAGAAAAACCGAAAAAACAACTGCCGGCTCGTTCTCAAGTCCGGCAGTGCAGTATTTTTGCTGTTTTTTACAGTTTTTTCTGCCGCAGCTCCGGCAGCATCCCAGATAGCAAGTGTGCTGTTTTTATTTTTTATAGCAGTGTTTTCGCAGCTTCTGCCGGGGAATATAGATCACGCGCCCCAAACATCCGTTCAGGATTGTGTGGAAATTGCGGAAATCGAATCTGCCGAAGACACCCAACTGCGCGAAATTATCTTTATACAATACCCCGATGAACTCCGTACCGGTAATCCGCCGGTAAAAATCAGCAAAGTTATCACGCAGCCGTCAAGTGTTCAACCGCCGTTTGCTGAAGTAAAGATATCTTCCCCGCCTGAAATCTTACATAACAATTATTTTATAAAATACCGCAGATGCTGTCTGCCCGTACGCGCCGGTCCCGGATCTGTCAACATTGCCGCATAAAAACCATTCAGTAAAAAAGAACTAAATTCAACACAAAAGGTATTTTACAGTTATGACAATGACTTTTCTGCAGGTCGCGGGCGGCCTGGCTATATTTATTTTCGGTATGAAACTTATGAGCGACGGTTTACACCAGGTTGCCGGTGAGCGTATGCGCAACATATTGCGTATGTTTTCATCCAATCCTCTGGTGGCGGTAGCTTCGGGCGCCGCAGTCACTTGCGTTATTCAATCCTCCAGCGCCAGCACAGTTATGGTGATCGGTTTTATCAATGCCGGGCTGCTGACACTCACCCAGGCAATGGGGCTTATTTTCGGAGCCAACATAGGTACAACCATCACCGCCCAGCTGGTGGCATTTGATATATCCTGGATCATTATGCCTGCAATTATTCTGGGGCTGCTGATGAGTTTTGTCAAGCAGCAGAAAATCGCAGACTGGAGCATAACGATTATGGGGCTGGGGTTCCTCTTTCTGGGGATGGAATTTATGTCCGGCGAACTCAAAAGCCTTGCCGATCACCCCGCTTTTATGAAGGCATTTCAGACCTTTAAATGCGCTCCGGTAAACGGTATGCTGCCGATCGGCCCTCTGTTCGGGGCTATCTGCATAGGCGTTTTAGCAACAATAATCATTCAGAGTTCTTCCGCCTGCTCCGGTATTGTTATAGCCTTGGGAGCCAGCGGCTTGATTGACCTCTACACCGCAATTGCACTGGTAATGGGTTCCAACATCGGTACAACCATCACCGCCCAGCTGGCGGCAATGACTGCCAACCGTGTGGCAAAACAGGCGGCATTGGCTCACACATTATTCAATGTATTCGGGGTGTTGTTAATATCGATTTCATTCCTGATTCCCTGGGGCAGCGAACCGGCGTTCTTTGCGCTTATAAAGAAGATGTCACTCAACGGCGATCTGCCGCGCCAGATTGCCAACGCCCACACGCTTTTCAACGTAGTTACCACATTGGCGCTGCTGCCGTTTATCCCGCTTTTTGCCAAGATCTGCGAAAAAGTCATTCCGATACCGGCAGGCAAAGTCAAATATCAGTATCTGGAACCGCATTTGCTGGATTCACCGCCCATTGCTTTGACCCAGACAGCGTACGCATTGCGCCGGATGCTGCAAAAGGCGTGGAAAATGATCGACTGCGCCTTGAACATCTACAACCGCAACGATGAAAAAAATCAAACTATGGTCCGCCAGCTGGAAAAGCGCGAAGCTGATATTGATGAACGGCAGAAGAATATCACTGATTATCTCTCGCAGTTGATGGGCAAAAAGCTCACACCGCAGGAATCTGCACAGATACCGCTGCTTCTGCACTGTACCAACGATGTTGAGCGTATAGGTGACCATACGGAAATTATTCAGAATATCATCGGTCAGCTGCAGGAAAATGATCTCCGCTTCAGTATTCAGGCTGAAAAAGAATATGATCTTCTGCACGATAAACTTGCTGAAATCGCCAAACTTTCTGCAGAAATGCTGTCGCACTTTACTCCGGAAATGCTCAAGAAATCCGAAGGAATGGAATTGGATATGTACAATCTGCTCAATAAGTTTGAAACCGAGCATATTGCCCGTATCAACCGCGGCGATTGCCGCCCGCAGGTGGGTATATTGTATCTGGAGCTGCTGGCTGAAATCCGCAAGATATCGCGGCACCTCTTCAACATCAACGAGCGTTCGCAGATGTTCTACGACAATTTCACAACTAAATAAAAACAACTTACTGCTGTGTTGTATATTCTCACAACATACAACACAGCATACAATAAAAATTTACAGAGAAATGATTACACTACTCTTGGGCATTGCCGGTTTGGTTTTGCTTTATTACGGAGCAGAATTTCTGGTCAAGGGCGGTTCAAGTATTGCCCTCAAATTGAAAATATCACCGCTGGTCATCGGTCTTACACTGGTGGCGTATGCTACAAGCGCACCGGAATTGGTGGTAAGCGTGGATGCTGCATTAAAGGGATTCGGCGATGTAAGCCTCGGCAACATTGTCGGTTCCAACATTTGCAACATAGCACTGATTCTGGGACTGTGTGCTATGATCACTCCGCTGACGGTCAACCCCAAACTTTTGAAGTTTGACGTCTGGCTGATGATCGTTGCAGCACTGGCACTGCTGGGCTGCTATACATTGAACAAAGGAGTCAACCGTATTGAAGCTGCTGTATTGTTTGCCGGATGCATAAGTTATACGGTATGGAGCATTTATTCTTCGCGGCGCGAAGAATCTGCTGAAGCAATCAGCGATGTACCCACCAGGCAGTATCCGCTGTATCTGGCAATATTGTTCGTTGCAGGCGGTCTGGCGGCGTTGATCGGCGGCGCCAAATGCTTTGTCAACTCGGCTGTTGATATAGCAAGGTTCTGCGGTGTATCCGATGCAGTTATCGGACTTACCCTGGTGGCAGCAGGTACCAGTCTGCCGGAATTGGCGACTTCGGTGGTGGCTGCCATCCGCAAAGAACAGGATATAGCCATCGGTAATGTGGTGGGTTCCAATATATTCAATATATTGGCAATTCTGGGTATTGCACCCTTGATATCACCGATCCGTACTGATAATATCAGTTATGTGGATATGATCCTGATGCTCGTTTTGAGCATAATGCTTTACCCGATGATGAAAACGGGTATGAAGATCAGCCGGCGCGAAGGATTTGTATTGCTGGCAGTGTATGTAGCCTATACTGTTTACCTTATAGCAAAATAGTATAAAAAAACTGCTCCGTGATTTGTAAAAAAGCTGATTTGTGTTATTGTATAAAGTAACAAATTGGTGTAAGTATTTATAACCCACGGAGCAGAATTGTTCCTGCGGGCTTTTTGTGTTTTGTATAAATTAACTGGTCAGATACCGTTTTCACCCTCAAAGGAGCAATATGTCTGAAATACAACTTACCAACCCCGGCGGTATAGAATGTTTGCGCCGGATATTCGGTCAGTTCCGGCGCAATATAAATTTTGATGCGCTGATCACTGCTGAATTGCGCGAACGCTGCCAGACGGCGGAAGCCGATGTATTGATCGAACTTGCCTCCGGGCACGATCTGCGTCCGGAAAAACATACTGATTTTACTGAAACCGCCAAGACCTACAACGGCCCGGCGCTGCTGCAGTTGACCAATGGCAGCTGGGTTATGGTAATGCGCTGTCAACAGTTTATCAAAGAAGAAAATGTAGCTATTTTTGACCCTTCCTGCAATAAATCGCTGCTTGTACAGAAAGCCCAGCTGGCGGAACGCGCCGGTTCTACGGTGATAATATTCCGCAACCTGCAGGAAATCGATTCGCACGAACAAAGCGCGCTTTTCTGTTTGTGCGCCATTGCCCGCCACCACAATATATCAATGGATTTGCGGCGCGTAATGCACGACTTTGCCATTGATACTGAAGAACCGCGCCTGACACTGCTGCGCGAAATAGCTGACAGCTATGAACTCAAAAGCCGTATGTGCAAGATGAAGTTTGATAAACTCATCCATCTCAATCAGGCATATCCGGCTATGGCAGTAAAAAAGAATGGCAAATATGTGGTCATCTGCGGAGTACGCCCCAATGAAGATGAAACCGTTGACCTGGTAGTGCTTGACCCGGAAAAAACTTCCGCAGAAAGCCGTTTTACATTTTTGAATAAGGAAGCCGCCGCCGAAGAACTTTCCGGACAGGTTATGCTTCTGAAACGCCGCTATAAACTCTCTGATGAAGACCGTCCGTTTTCGCTGGCGTGGTTTTTGCCGGAGTTTTACAAACTGCGCGGGATCTTTGCCCAGATAGCGCTGACTGTGGCAATGATAACAATACTCTCTCTGATCGTACCGCTCTTTTTTCAGATCGTGGTCGATAAGGTATTGATCAACAAATCTTACAACACATTGAATGTGTTGGGTATCGGTATTATTTTCACAGTAATTTTCAACGGATTTCTGGATTTTTTGCGCAGTTATTTTCTGCTGTTTGCCACCAATAAGATCGACGTGGCAACAGCAACTAAAACCTTCCGGCACCTGATGCGTCTGCCGGTGGATTTCTTTGAACGCGTGCCGTCCGGGGTACTGCTCAAGCACATGCAGCAGACCGAAAAGATCCGCGGGTTCCTTTCCGGGAATTTGTTCTTTACATTCCTTGACCTCTGCTCTTTGTGCATATTTATCCCCATACTGCTGCTCTACACGGTAGAATTAACTCTGGTGGTATTGGGTTATTCAGCATTGATGGCGCTGGTTATTGCCTGTCTGATCAAGCCGTTCCAGCGGCGATTGAACGAACTTTACCAGGCGGAAGGTAAGCGTCAGAGTATGCTTGTGGAAGCCATCCACGGCGTGCGCACAGTAAAATCTCTGGCACTGGAACCGGTTGAAGAGAAGCATTGGGATGACTCCACAGCGTATGCCGTAAAATCTTATTTCCGCGTTGGTAAAATCTCTATGACCGCCAAAAGCATCAGTCAGGTGCTGGAAATGATGATGACTATTACGGTTATCTGGCTGGGGGCATTGCTGGTCTTTGACCACCATATCTCCGTAGGTGCGTTGATCGCTTTCCAGATGCTTGCCAACCGCGTCACCGGGCCGTTGGTCAAAGTGGTTGGGTTGATCCACGAATATCAGCAGATTGCCTTGTCGGTAAAAATGCTGGGGGTGGTTATGAACACTCCTATGGAACCGCAGGGCGGCGGCGTACGCAATCCGTTGCGCGGCGCTATCGACTTTGAACATATTACATTCCAATACCGCCCTGACCTGCCGGCGGTTATCAAAGATCTCTCGCTTTCTATCAAACCGGGTATGACCGTTGGTATCGTGGGGCGTTCCGGATCAGGTAAAACAACTATTACCAAACTTTTGCAGGGCTTGTACCCCGTGGTGCAGGGCTTGATCAAGATCGACGGTATTGATTTGCGCGAAATCGATAAATCGCATTTGCGCAGTTCTATTGGTGTAGTACTGCAGGAAAACTACTTCTTCTCCGGCACCGTTCGGGAAAATATCAGCCTGACCAAGCGCAATGCCTCTATTGAAGAGATCATTTATGCCGCCAAACTTGCCGGTGCAGATGAGTTTGTGCAGAAACTCCCCCGCGGTTATGATACTATGCTGGAAGAAAACGCCTCCAACCTCTCCGGCGGTCAGAAACAGCGTCTGGCGATTGCCCGCGCGCTTTTGAACAACCCCCCGGTACTGATCTTTGACGAGGCAACCAGCGCGCTGGACCCTGAAAGCGAAGTGGTAATTCAAAACAACCTCAAATCTATTGCCCGCGGTCGTACAGTGCTGATTATTTCGCACCGTTTGAGTATTGTTTCAGGAGCGGATCAGATTGTCGTTATTGACAGCGGAAAGATCTCCTCGATGGGCACGCATCAGGAATTGCTGAACCAGCCCGGCACCTACCGGGAATTCTGGCACCAGCAAATGCGTATAGATTTGGATAAGTAATCAAGGGAGAACTGCGTTTATGAAAAGACATTTTCCTTTTACGCTCAATCTTTGGAGCAGTTTTTTGAAATTTATGCATTGGGATCGCGGTTCAATTCCGGAAGACGCCATTGAGTACCAGCCGGACGCCCTTGAGATCGCCAATTCACGGTTGCCAGTCTGGGCGCGTTACAGCGTGGTGTTTGCCTTTATATTTATGGTGGCGGCATTGATCTGGGCATCCGTTGGCAAAGTGGATGTGATCGTTACCGGCAATGCAAAAATCGTCAGCGACAAGCAGACTATTGTAATGAAACCGCTGGAATTGACTATGATCAAAGAGGTCAATGTCAAACTCGGCGAAGTGGTCAAACCCAATCAGATATTGATTACCTTTGATCCCACGATCAATATAGCAGAGGCCGAGCGTCTGGAGTTGGAAGTCAACAGTCTGTCAGCTAAATTTGCCCGTTTGCAGGCAGAGTTCAACAATAGCGATTACAAAGCATCCAGCAAAGACCGTTTTCCTCAATTACAGGAAGCGATTTTCAAACAGCGCAAAGATTACTACCGCGAACGTTTGAAATACTTTGATGAAACTATCAGCCAGATTGATGCATCGCGCAAAACCCGCGAAGATTCAATGGCAAACCAGCGGGCGAGACTCAAAGAAATCAAAACACTGGAAGATACTTTTGATGCTATGTACAAGCAGAAGGTTACCACACTTAAAGAGTATGTGGAGCTGAAACTTTCGCGTATGCAGATGGAAGCAACCATTGATGAATTGGAAAATGCGCTGCTGGAATTGCAGCACCAGCGCGGCAGTACATTGTCATCGCGTAATTCGTTTATTGAAGAATGGCGCAACAGTATATCTGAACAGCTGGTGGAAACCGAGCGGGAACTCTCTGCCAACCAGCGCCAGTACGAAAAACACACATTGCGTGTCTCTTCGCTCTATTTACGCAGTCCGTGCGAAGCCGTGGTGCACGAAATCGCCGCGTTTTCCGAAGGTTCTGCAGTGCGCGAAGCCGAAGCATTGATCACCCTGATTCCGCTGGATGGTCACGCGGAACTGGAAGCGGAGATCCGTCCGCAGGATATTGCCAAAGTTCAGGTCGGCTCCGAAGTAAGAATCAAATTGACCGCCTACCCGTTCCAGAAATACGATACGCTGAACGGTGTGGTACGCAATATATCTGAAGACACATTCACGATGCAGGGCCGTGCCGACATCGGTCAGAGCCAGACCTATTACCGTGCGCGTATTACCATCAACGGCAAATTGCGCAACCAGCCGGAAAAATTCCGTTTGATCCCCGGTATGGAGGCTATGGCGGAAATCAAGGCCGGCAGACGGCGGATTATTGAATACCTTATATATCCTTTGATCAAAGCGCTGGATGAAACCGCACGCGAACCGTAATTCAATATAACGCTGCAGCAGCCTGTGCTGCAGCGTTTTTTTTTCAGGAGAAAATATTTATGACCCGGGAAAATTCTGTTCAAGTTGCTCCTCCGCGCAAACGCAACATTGCATTAATCGTATTGCTGACGGTATTTGCGCTTATCTTTATTGGAATATTTACACTGATTTTTCTGTTTGCAGAGCTGCATCCGGTGCAGGCAGAAAAATTATCGGATAAACAAATCAACCGCGCTGTGGGCAGCGTTTCCGGTAAAGTGTTCCGCGCTGTCCGGCAGGCTGCCAAAAATAAACAGCAGTTCTGTTCAATAACTTTAACAGAAGAAGAAGTTAATGCGCTGACTGCTTTGGCAATGCGTTTTGTACGCACAAAAAAAATTCCCGGCGATCCGGAAATCACGGCATATTGGCAAAAAGGCGTATGCAAGGCCGCAGCTTCAAAAAAATTTGCCGGACTGTATTGGAATGTACGTGCTGCTTTTGTACCCGTCTGGCAGGATCAAAAGCTGACATTAAATGTCATTTCCGCTAAAGCCGGAGCGCTTTCTCTGCCGGAAAAACGGTTGGAAGAAATTGTCAGCAAAAAGTTGCAGCAGCGTATTGACAGCAATAAAAAATTGCGTATGATACTGCCGTTGCTGTATCAGGCGCAATTTTCTGCTGACGGCAGCCTGACTCTGACCGTTCCGGTCAAGGCCGCCTACCGTATGCTGGCATTACTGTTTTGATTTGCCGGAGGAGGAGGATTCAAGCATCCGGTCAAGCGGAGTATTTTCAGCCGATTTAAGCTGCACAAATTCGTGCCATTTCTTTACGGTTTCAGGATCGCCGGCAACCTCAAACACCAATTCCAGAGCATAGCGTTCAATGGCGGGATCGACATTGCTGTAAGATACATTGAATGTCTTCACGCCTTTGAACACATTCCAATCCACCCTGGTAAGGCGGGTATCGATTTTATCAGAAGAATCATCGGTTTTTATCGGCACAAGCTGATCAAAATCACTGACTTCGTATTCGTGTTCATTGATCTTGAGTGTAAAAAGTTTTCCACTGCGCGGAAGTGTAGCGCTGCCGGCAAGATAAACTTTATCCAGCACACAGCCCTGCGGTACGGTCAACGACATTTGTACAGGATTTTCCTGCGCTATGACCAATGCCAGACGCACTGTCTGCGCTTTGGGCATCAGCACAATGATTCCCAATACCACCAACGCAGCAGTAATATATACCCAGCGGCGGTTGCGCCGGGGGCGTTGCTGATTCAAAAAACCGTTGATATTCATAAAACCAATCCTCAACTTTCTATAATAACCAATGCGCTGGCATACTCTTTTTCGTGGCTTATTGAGAGATGCATTATTTTGCCGCCGAGTTTTTCAAAACTTGCCAACGCTTTGCCGTAAAGTTTTATTTCCGGCTTGCCTTTGGCATCATTGACGATCTCAACTTCCTGCCAACCGCAATTTTCTCCGAATCCAGTCCCCAGCGCTTTGGCAAATGCCTCCTTGGCAGCCCAGCGCCCGGCGTAACGCGGCAGCGGGTCATAGTAGGACTCTGCGTAATCTATCTCACTCTGGGTAAAAGCACGCTTTTTGATACTTTCCAAGGCATCCTGCAACCTGGAACTTTGTACGATATCTGTACCAACACCGATAATCATATTTGCAAACTTTCATTTTAAGATTATATTATAACTTATTTAATATACTCTTTTTATGTTGGAACGCAACTGTTATGAACACAATATTGCTGGAAAAATGCGATTTTATTACCCCGGATACGGTGCGCCTTTCGGATTATCGCTTTGAACATATAAAAAAGGTGCTGAAAAGCACTCCCGGCTCTTTCTGCAAAGTCGGGTTGCTGAACGGCAATCTCGGGCGTGCAGAAGTTACTTTCATAGATGAATCCGCTGCAGAATTATCTGTAAAACTCAACACCCCTCCCCCGCTGGCGTCTGACCTGATCCTGGCGTGCGCTATGCAGCGGCCGCAGACCTACAAAAAAGTCCTGCACATTGCCATTACTATGGGGGTGAAACGCCTGGTGTTTTTCGGTTCGTTCAAAGTGGAAAAAAGCTACTGGGACAGCCCGGTTTTGAGTGAAGAAATTTTCCGCAGAGAATCTGTAACAGCCTTGGAACAGTGCTGCGACACCATTATGCCGCAGGTGGAATACCACCGCTATTTCAAAAAATTTGCCGATGATGTGCTTCCGGAACTTACCCGGAACCGTACAACCTATATAGCCCATCCGGCGTGCGGAGCAGATTTCCCGGAACACCCGGTTCTGCCGGCATTACTGCTGGTCGGTCCCGAAGGGGGATTTACCGATTACGAAGTATCGCGCCTGTTGGAAACAGGAGCTCAAGGGGGAACGCTTGGCGCGCGCATACTGCGTACTGAAGTAGCGCTCCCTGCCCTGTTGGGGCGTTTCCTTTATTCCTGACCGGCAATGCTTACTTTGCGCCGTAGAGTTCAGTTAAAACATCAATCAGGCGTTTGTTCTGCGCGGCTGTACCAACAGTTATACGCAAATATTTGCCGGTAACCTCACCGGGAAAATAACGCACGATCACTGCGTGGTCGCGCAGAAATTTGAATGCTTTGGCTCCGTCATTATCCGGCGGCGCGGCAAAAATAAAATTGGCTTGAGTTTCAACGCAGTTAAAGTTGAGTTTTTTCAAATCAGCTGTCAATTCAGCTCGCAACGCCTTTACCTTGGCGACCGTGGCGGCCAGATAATCCTGATCGCGCACCGCGGCTTCTGCCAATTTCTGGGTGATCATATCCATATTGTATGAATCTTTGAGTTTGTTCAAACCTTCAATAATCACCGGATTGGCAACCGCGTAACCGAAACGCAGTCCTGCCAGTGCCAGACTTTTACTGGAAGTACGACTGACAATAACATTGGAAAATTCGTGAACCAGATCCATACAATTATCTTCAGCAAAATCGGCGTACGCTTCATCAATAAACACAATACCGTCAAATTTTGCTGCTATCGACCGGATATCATCTTTGGGAAAAGTGTTTCCGGTAGGCGCATTGGGCCGGGTTATGATCAGCATATTGGCTCCGGCAGCCTGTTCAAGCACATCTTCGGGCAGCGCAAAGTTTTTATCTTCCTGCAGCGCAATCCTGATGACGGGCGCTTCCTGCATTGCCGCCAATACCGGGTAGAGCGAATAAGTCGGTTCCATAACCGCCACCGGCTTATCCGGTGCAGTAAATGCCCGGAAAGTCATTGTCAATATGTCATCAGATCCGTTGCCGGCAACCACCATATCGCGTGTTACATTGTTTACTTCGGCAATTGCGGCGCAGAGCGAATCTGCCATCGGGTCGGGATAACGGCGCAGCATTGCACCATCAAAACTTTCAAGCGCCCCCAACACTGCCGGCGACGGCGGAAAAGGATTTTCATTGGTGTTGAGTTTTACCAGATCCAGCATCTTGGGCTGTTCGCCCGGAGCGTAACCGGCAAGTGCATCGACTGCACTGCGGAAATAACTTTTATATTTATTCATAGCTTGATTCCTGTATTTACTGTATTCTCTATAATATAAAGCCAAAAAGCTGAATTGCAACTGCCGCACCCCACACTTTGGAATTTATTCCAGCAGCCACCCCTGCGCTACAGCATTTTCAATATTTCTGATTGCCCACTTGTACACCTGCGGCATAAAATCCTTGCAGACACTTATGCGCTGTTCAACCTGATGCCGACGCGGACGGGGCGTGGAATTTATCCAGGTATGCCCGCCGGTAAGTGTATTGTGAAAAAACGGTTGTATCTTATCCAGACAATCAGCATAACGCGCATCGGGAGTGGTATGGCTCTCAAACTCCTCCCATAAAGATCTGATATATTTGTGCTGTTCATCAGGTAATGTGGAAAAAAGTTTATTAGCCGCCGCCTGTTCACGCTCTCTCTTATCAGCATAACCGGCAGTATCATACGCAAAAGTATCCCCGGCGTAAACCTCGACCAGATCGTGTACCAGCATCATTTCCACTGCGTGCAAAACATTGACCTTTTCCACGGCGTGTTCGGCAAACAAAAGGGCCATAACCGCAATGTGCCAGGAGTGTTCGGCATCATTTTCGCACCGGCTGCCATCGATCAGCAAAGTACGGCGCAATACCGAAGTCATTTTATCGATTTCCGCAGTAAATTTAAGCTGCGCATCGAGCCGCAGATTGCCACTGGAAATAAAATCTTTTTCCCAATCCATCATTCACCTTACCTGCAAATAGATCAATCAAGATATGCCGCCAGATAAGGTTCCAGCGCTTCCGCCCAGATCCGGTATCCGGCGTTATTAAGATGCGTCTGCTTATCTTTGTAGAATTCAGTTTTTACCACGCCGTTATCAGAAAGTTTGTCATACAGAGAAACTGTCGTAATGCGTTCATCTCCGGCGGCATATTTCCGCAGATATTCATTAGTTTTATCAATAAGTTCCTGCCGCCATTCCGGCAATCGCGGAAAAAGTTCCATCAATATAAGATGTGTCTGCGGTGCCAATTCAAAAATCCGTTCAATAACACACTGGATCCCTGCAAAAGCAACTTCCGCAGAATCTTTGCCGTAGCGCACTGTTTCTGAAAAACAATTTGTGCCGATATTCAACACCACCACTTCAGGTTCCTGACCGGCAAATTCGCCATTATCCAGCCTGAAAAGCACGTTCTGCGGGCGGTCGAATCCGAATCCAAGATTAAGCACCTTGCGCTTGCTGTAGAATTCCTGCCACACCTCTTCGTGCCCGCTGCAGCGCCCCTGCTCATCGTGCCAGAAGTGCGTCAGCGAATCGCCGATAAATACCAGATCATACTTATCTTCAGCAGCCTGCTGTTTTTTGAATGCGTGGCGTTCCCACCAATCATAAGAATCTTCTTCGATCTTGCTTTGCGGATAACACGTCCGCGGAATTTTTGTATATTCCATTGACAACCTCATTATCAAATAAAAAAGCACCCGGCACGAACCAGATGCTTTTTTTCAAAAACTGTATCAGCTGCAATTACTTGCGGCGGATGCCCAATTCGGCGCACAAGCTGACATAGCGTTCGTAATTTTCGCGCGAAAGATATGCCAGAAGCTTTTTACGGCGGTTAACCAGAGCCAGCAGACCGGTCTGGGTGCTGTAGTCCTTGCGGTTGCGCTTCAGGTGTTCAGTCAGGTGCTGGATACGCGCGGTCATCAGCGCGATCTGCACTTCGGGACTGCCGGTATCGCCATCTTTACGGGCATACTTGGCAACGATTTCTGCTTTGGGAGCCATACTCATTTGTCCATTCCTTTCATTTTTTTCCATCTTTTCGATTTCCGGAAGCTCCTCCGATCAGGTTGGACATTACCCGATCCGTCACCACCGGAAGCGTTTTTACGGAAAACGCATTATATTTAATATAATACAAAAAAAAT
>JAZNBV010000108.1:0-18351 GCA_045587205.1 Victivallaceae bacterium | reverse complement strand
TGCATTTGCAGTTGTAGGGCAGTAGGTGCAAGTGACAAATAACTCAAAGCCCGTATCGGGCTGCCGGTACCATCGCCTTGAAGGCGTGGTGCATACCACCGGCTAAGCCGGTGGTTTTGATTTGCCGGTGCAGTAAAACTTGCAAAAAAAATATTCCGGGATATATTTATAATACGATTAAGCACTACAAACTACCGGAAAAATATGAAAAACGATGAATTAAAAGACATATTGCTGCAAAAAATCATTCAGCACCGCCGTTTGAGCCGTCAGGATTTTCTCCAGCTGTACCCCTGCCGTCCGGCTTCGATGCTCAATGCCATAAATGAATTGAAAAATTGCGGTTATATCGTGGAACCCGAACGCACCGGGACCAAAACCGGCCGCCACAGCCCGGCATTGACAATGAATCCGGATTACGGTGCATTTGCCGGAATCGAACTGCAGGCGCACAAACTGCTGGGCGTATTGATCGATAATAACGAAAACACTCTGGCGGAAGCGGTTCTGGAATTTCCATCCGGAGTTACAGCGTCAGCGATTCCGGCAAAACTTTCTGAACTCATCGATATATTGCGCAACCGTCAGAGCCGCCGTACCCCGGCGTGGCGTGGAATCGGCTTTGCCGACCCGGGGCTGGTAGATCTGGAAAAGCAGAAAAGTCTGCGGGCGCACAATGTTCCCGGCTGGGTCGAAGCACCGGTCAACAACTGGCTGCGCGAACTTACCAAACTTGACAATATATTCATTGCCCCGGAAACTATGGCAAGAACTTATGCCGAGTATTGCCACCACCGCCCGGAGCCGCCGCGCAGTATGTGCCTGGTGGAGCTGGATACAGGTATCGGCGGAGCCTTTATCAAAGATGGACTTCTGCTTGCCGGCAGCAGCTCGCGGGGTATGGAGATCGGGCATCTGGTGATCAAGCCCAACGGTCCGTTATGCAAATGCGGCAATCAGGGATGTCTGGAAGCCATTGCCGGAGAGTACGGCATTCAGCAGAGGATTTCCGAAATGATCGCCGGAAATGTCAGCACCGATCTGCGGGTCAACGATACACTTGACGAACTTATAAAAGCAGTTGCACGCCACGACCGCGCCGCCGGCTTGATTGCCAGCGAAGCCTGCGAAGCCGTTGCCCGCGCAGTAACGGTACTGGTAACTCTGCTCAATCCGGAAGTTATAGTTTTCAGCGGCAGACTCACCCGTCTGGGCGATACATTGCTGGATACGGTAAAACGCACGCTGAATGTGAATTGCTTTTTCGGAGCAATCGAAAAACTGGTGCTGGAAATCTCAAAACAGGATGAATTTGCCGCCGCCCGCGGGGCTGCATTGCTGAACCGCAGCCATACCTTGCGCCCACACAACCGTTTGTGGATATAAAATTATTTGGCGGGCTTTTCTTTGCTGCCGAAAATCTGCATAATGATACACAGCATAATCAGAAATGCACTGATCCACAAAAACGGATTCCCCGCATTCCATACATCGCCGGAAGTTTCCAACTTTGCCGATACCGGCGCGGAAAAGTTTTTCAGGGCGCTGCCCAGCAGATCGTGCAAACTTTTTGCCGCCGGAAACGCCAGGATCATTCCCAGCACAAACCATACACTGTAAAGCCTGCCCGCCGCCAGTGATGTAATTACGGTAAGCGGAAGCAAGCCGCCAATACCCAAACCGATCCCAACGCAAAGTCCGCCGGTAAGCACTCCCCAGAAATCAGTTTCCTGCCAATGAGCCTGAACAGTGTGCATATTCCGCAAAAGCGCGAATACCACCATCCCCAGCCCCAGCGCCAGCAGCAGCATTTTTATTGTACTCATAGAAGTGAATGTAAGATCCTGCTTGATTTTACTGCGGTCAGCAAGATCGAACTTGACCAGCAGCACCCCCAGGATCATACCGTAAAGTATCGCCACAGCCAACCGGATATTGCCCTGCAGATCCAACGGTTCAATGGAAGAAATCATCAGCAGCATATTCATTTGTCCTTGCCTCCATTACCGGCAGAATTTTTACTGCGGCACCGCTCAATAAAAAGTGCAGTTATTCCGCCGCTTGCCAGAGCTGTTATCAGAAAAAACCACGCGCCGGCAGAAAGTTCCATTGCCGCAGCGAACTGTCCGCAAAAGACTTCACCGCATAAAACAGCACCGAACATAACCATAAAACCGGAAAAAATACCGCCGAAAACCGTTTTGAAAAATTTGCCTGCCGCACCGGAGCACTCCTCCCACCAGCAGACAATTTTCCAATTGCCGTGGATCAGAGATCCGCACACCCCGCCGGCAAATACCCCTGCCAGCAAACCGGCCTGCCACGACCAGTCGATACCGGGTATATCCTTTTCGCGCACGGCATCGCCGGCATAGTCGTACATATTGTTGAACAATCCGGCAAAACCGACTGCATCGTCAAAAAGATACAGACCACTCAACACCATCATAATCAGCAAAATTGCATTCAGCCAGAACGGCCATTTTTTCCTCAAAAAATTCATACATCCACCGATTTAATATATTTTCAACTGCCAGCAGCCAGTGCTTTGGTCAGCAGAGTTTCCAATAAACGCATAGTCCAAACTACATCATCCCCGGCGCGGTGCGCTGAAAGATCATCTTCCACGCGGTCAAGCTTCAAAACCCCGCGCAAATTCTGCAGACTGTAACTGGGCAGCCCCGGATAGAGTTTGCGCACCAGCAGCAGCGAATCCATAGTTTTGCCCTGCCAGAGCGGCAATCCGCACCGCGCCAGACTTTCCTGCAGAAAACTCAAATCAAATCTGGCGTTGTGCGCCACCAGTGTGGAATTGCGCGCAAATTCCAGAAAATCGTGTCCGATATGCTGAAAACGCGGCGAATTTTCCACCATATCATCAGTTATATGATGCACCCGGCTGGCTCCGGATGGTATATGACGCCCCGGATTCAGCAAGGTGTGAAATTCCGAAAATCTGCCGGTGATCTCCACCCGCATTGCGGCAATTTCCACGATGCGGTCATTCACCGGACTCATACCGGTGGTTTCCAAATCAAAAACCGTGAAAGGTCCCAGTTCAAACCATTCCATAACAGTACCGGCAGAAAAATTGATTATTCCACAGAGATCATCTGCCGGAGTTCGCCCATAGCACCGGGCACCAGCGTGCGTGCATCACCGGCGGCAGGCACATTGGCGGCTTCCACACAAACCATTGTGTGATATTCTTCATCGCCGAAGTCCGGCATCCGCTTGGACTTATCGATCCAGGGATTCCACACCACCGTGGAGGTGCTGCCGGCTTTGGCAATCTTGATAACGCGGCCGAAAACCGGGTCGATTACGCGGCAGATACCGCTGGTGCGGCAATAGACGCGGTCGATTTCACGGTCAATAACAATATCATCTTCCTGCACACCGTCACAGTTGGCAACCTTGTCGAGATAATCGCATCCAGCCAACCCCTCGACCTTGATCGCCGAGGAATCCGCCACATTGAAATAGCTGTGTAAAGCTCCGGAGTAGGTAAGGTTTTCCGTACCGGTATTGTACACCTTGAGCGCAATCACCAGGGCGCTGCCGAGCGTAACGGTCAGCTCCAGCTTAAAAGGCTGCGGAGCAAATTTAACATCCACATCGCTTTCAGTCAGAGTCAAAGAAACACTGGTTTCGCCCGCCGGAGTCTGACTGACGCCTGCAACGTGCCACATAGAAACGCGGGCGTAGCCGTGACCGCCGAACTTACCGTTGGGATCCGGTCCGAACCAGGGCCAGCAGACCGGCACGCCGCCGCGGACGGGTTCACCGGCGGTGAACATAGATTTTTCACTCATCCACAGCACCGGCACCTGCCCTGCGGGCTGATAGCTCATAATGTGTGCGCCGTAAATCAGAAGCTCTGCCGAACCGAAAGCGTTGGCGAGTTTCAGTGCCGGCAGATTGCCGGGACCGCTGAAAAAAGCGGCATTTTCAGAACCGTACTGCTTCTGCAGTTCTTCAACAATAGCACAAGCCATAAAAAACCTCATTATTTAAAGTTGTAAAGATGTCGTACATAAAGATAATTTAACACCGGAATTGATTTTTGCATAACCGTAAATCCGTAATTCTGCAAAGAATAACTGTAATTTTTGACTTTTCAACTGTTTCCGGGAATTTTTCATCAAATAAATGGCTGCAGAATAGCGCTCTCAACAGAGTTTTTTTTCAACAAAAAAGCCCCGCAGAAAATAAAAAGCCAAAAAGAGTATCAATATAAGATAAAAAAACTTGCAAAAAATCAAAACCGGTGTAAATTAATGAATCGATTAACACAATCGGGTGCAGAGCGTTTCTCCCTTCGTTATGTCCCGGTGAAGAGTTTGAGCAAATTTTACAATCAGGAGAATATAAAAATGTATGCTATTATCAAAGCTGGCGGCAAGCAGTACAAAGTGACCCCCGAATGCGTGCTCGACGTGGAAAAGCTGGAACTCGAAGCTGGTCAGACCGTTAAGTTTGAAGAAGTCCTGGCAGTCGGTGAAGAAGGCGGTCAGCTCAAGGTCGGTACCCCGCTCGTCGAAGGTGCTTATGTGGAAGCCGAAGTTGTGGAACAGTTCCGTGCCGACAAAGTGTGGGCATTCAAGATGAAGCGCCGCAAGAGCTATCGCCGTACCATTGGTCACCGTCAGAATCTGACCAAAGTCAAGGTCAAGGCGATCGTGGAAAAATAATCAGTTTTTTGATTTTCCA
Organism: Victivallaceae bacterium; assembly: GCA_045587205.1. GTDB lineage: Bacteria > Verrucomicrobiota > Lentisphaeria > Victivallales > Victivallaceae > SIG78. Next base: position 13,638 of record JAZNBV010000108.1, on the reverse strand, counting down.
GACCGTCTGCACCATACTGCCGACGGTCTTTTTTATTAAAAGCAACACTTGTATAACTTGAGGTAAAACTATGCAATACGACAAAAACGGTGCGCTTCTGCAAAGCGAAGCAAAAGATCTTAAACTTATCAACCGCGGTAAAGTGCGCGACATTTACGATCTGGGCGACAGTCTGCTGTTTGTGGCGACCGACCGTTTGAGTGCGTTTGATGTAGTTATGCCCAACGGCATTCCGAACAAGGGCAAAGTACTGACCCAGATCTCGCTGTTCTGGTTTGAATACCTTAAAGGCATTCCGAACCACATAATCACCACCGATTTGAGCACCATTGATGTACTTAAGCCCTATGTCAAAGATCTGCAGGACCGTTCAATCGTGGTCAAAAAAGCCAAGGTTCTTCCGGTTGAATGTATTGTGCGCGGCTATCTGGTGGGCTCCGGCTGGAAAGATTATCAGAAAACCGGTATGGTTTCCGGCATTGCCCTGCGCGATGGTTACAAACTTGCCAGCAAGCTCGATGAACCGCTGTTCACACCGTCAACCAAAGCCGAACAGGGCGAACACGATGAAGCAATCAGTTATGAAGGGGTTGCCAATATTATCGGCAGCGATTACGCCAAAACCATCCGCGATATGGCGCTGGACATCTATACCCGCGCGCGTGATTACGCAGAAAGCCGCGGAATTATTCTGGCAGACACCAAATTTGAGTTTGGCACGATCGACGGAGTGGTGACTCTGGTTGACGAAGTTCTGACTCCGGATTCGAGCCGTTTCTGGCCGAAAGCGAGCTATGTGGAAGGTACCAGTCCGGTGAGTCTGGATAAGCAGTATGTGCGTGACTATCTGGAAACACTGGATTGGAACAAACAGGCACCTGGGCCGGTCTTACCTGAAGAAGTGGTCAGCAAGACCGCGGATAAATACATTGAAGCCTACGAAGTTCTTACCGGCAAGAAGTGGAACTTCTGAAGTTTATAAAGGACCCGGATATGTTATGGATACACTCCGGGTCCGGAGAAACCTTTGAATGACAATTAAATTCCGGGGGTGTACCGGATTCGATTGGCAGCGTTCGGGGTGGATTGCGTGTCGAGGATGATCGTTGGCCTCGTAAAACATCGGTCGAAACAATAATTGCGAACGAACAGTACGCATTGGCTGCGTAATTTGACGGCCACATCCGCTGCCTGAAGGATGCTAGGGCAAACCGGGTGTCATAGAGCATTCTGGCTGGTTGCAGCGACCTTTGGCAACCGGTGAGATTTACAGGAAGGGATAGTCAGTTTCGGAGCCTGGTCAGACGGCAATCCGCGAGTGACGAAAAGCATTAAGTTCTGACTATGCACGTAGATATCTGCTTTGGTGTTGACCAAGACAGGGGTTCAACTCCCCTCACCTCCACCAAAAATTCAAGCCGCCAAAAGGGCGGCTTTTATTTTTGGTGGAACGAAGTCGCAAGACTTCTCTTCACGCTTTTGGCAACTTGCCGCAGAGCGGCAATCGCAAAAGCTCTTCACATCTTCACGCGGCGACAGCCGCTCTTCACTAAAACTCAGGCAACGCCTTGCTTGTGAAGACGTTTCATTCCGCTTACGCTCCATTACACTTGTGAAGAGGTCAGCTTGCGCTGCCCGTGAAGTTTTCTTCCTTGCGAGAGTCAGGATTGTGTAATTTTTTTATTTTAAACAGAGATGTCAGTTGCAAAGTATATTTGAGAGAAAACCCTCATTTTCTCTCAAAAATCTCTCTCCCGTCTCCGTTTGTACTCCGCCGCGGCAAGCTGTCTCGCTACCCCGTGTCGTGACAATTTACCCTTCCGCCGCCGCTCAAATAGCTATGGCGGGACAAGCAAAAGGGGTGGATTTTCAGAAGAACTGATTTTACTATACCAATTTAGGATTGGGCTATTTTAAGGCAAATATGTTCTTGCCCCCCCCCAATATTATGCGTTTGAGAAAAAAATAAGAGATTTTCAATAAGCCTTGTTCTTTATATTTACTTTTTTACACTTTACTTTACACTTGCAGTTTATTGACGGGTTTTGTCGCGTCCCCCTCTTGACTTGTACTGGCAAATATTGTATATTGTTGATTGTATGGAAATAAACTGTCACGAAAAAGTATTATGAAAAATAAGTCTGAAAATCTTGCTGAACGCATTGCCGGAAATCTGCGCGCGGAATTGTCTGCCGATACCGGAAAAAGCCGTGGCAAATTGCCTTCTGCCCGTAATTTGGCAGAACTTTATAACTGTTCGCACCAAACTGCAAATGCGGCTTTGAATATACTTGCCGAGGAAGGTTTGATTATCCGCAAACACGGTTCCGGTTCATGGCAGCAGCAGATGAAACGAAGGATCCGGATCGCATGTTTGCTGGATGATAACAACCCCAGCGATTTTTCAACGCTTTCGTATCTGGTAAAATTTTTGCTGCTGCTGCTGGAAAAAAATCAATGCGACTATCAGCTTTTTTCATTCAGCGATTTAAAGTCTGCCAATTTCAGCCCGCACATCTTCCGGGGCTTTGACGGCTTGATCACTGATACCCGCTATAATGACCCCTATTCCAAACAGCTCATTTATGAGTTTGACCGCCCCAAACTCTGGCCGTGGCCCACATTTTATCACTTGGCTTCCGGCAATCAGGTGGTGGCTGACTATATAAATTCTTTTGTTCAGATACTTAAAAAAGCCAAACTTTGGGGCATAAAAAAGTGCTATTTGTATTACCGGCGTAATGAGTTTTTAGATATTATGCAAGCTGCCGTTGCCGGTTCCGGATGGGATGAATCGGCAATCGAATATATCAGTTGGGGATCTCTCAACAATATTATGGGAGCACGTAAATATGGTATGAATATACCGGCAGGTCCTGATATACTGCATATGACCAGTGCCGATATGATCGCATGGGGATTTTTTGAAGCTATGCAGGAGCGTGGGCTGGAGCCGGGGGATTTTCACATTACCGGTCTGGGCAATATGGAAGCCCAGGGATTTGTGCCGTTGGGTGAACCTAAACTTACCACCACTCATCACCCCCGGGAGCCATATCTGGAAATGGCTGTACAAATGTTTTGCCGCCAGATCAGGGAAAAATCCAACATTTCCGAGATAATCCGCATCCCCGGCGAAGTTATTTTGCGTGAATCAGCTTTTTATAAGAAAAAATAACCAAAATAAACTATAAAATAATCAAAAAAAGGAAAAGGAAAAGGAAAAATGAAAAGAAACTTCACATTGACCGAATTGGCAGTAGTCGTCAGCTTATCAGTTCTGGTGTTGACTGTACTGGTCAGCTCTGCCCACGCCGCTGTGGAACAGGCTAAAAAAGCCACCTGTCAGGATGTTTTGCGTAAAATCGGCGGAGCTGTTCAGCTTTACGCCAAAGACAACGCCAACTTCGTACCTTGCTCCGTACGCAAAGATAATCCGGAAATGGTGGAAGTTTTCGGGCATAATTTGAGTGAAATGGGTAATAAACTGCTGCTTAAAGGTTACTTTGGCTTTAAGCCAAAAGGCAGATATGATAAAATAATCAATACCGAAAAGATGAAATACTTTGTCTGCCCCGATGATCAGGCTGTTTACAAAAGAAGCGGCTGTGGTTCTTACAACTATTTTGTTATCAACCAGGCTGCTGCTGTGGCACGCAAACGCTTCGGCGAAGAACAGTATGCCCGTATATTGATTACCCGCGACCGCCCCGAAAACAGTTTGGTTTTTGATGTATTTCCCTACCGCGGCAGTGTGGTCAAAACTTCTGCGCACGGCGATATGGCAAATATCCTGCGCCTGGGCGGCGAAGTAATTTCTTACAACATCAAACCAGCGGCTACTGCTTCCAGCATCTGGAACTGGATCGGTGAATATATGGATGGCATTGAGTTGTAATACAGGAAAATAATAATGAAAAAAATTACTGCAAAAATTTTACTGGCAAGCTGCTGTGCCGGTTGGGCTTTGAGCAGTTTTGCTGCCGAAAAGGTTTTTCCGGAAATCATCAAAGCTCCGGAAATCGACGGCAAAGTATCTGCTGCCGAGTGGCAGGGGGCGGCAACATACCAGCTTAAAGCTATGGGCAGAACCACCGGCAAAGTTGACCCCACAACCGTATATTTCGGCACCAACGGCGGCAAACTTTATGCTGCATTTATCTGTTACGACCGGGATATGACAAAGGTCGTCCGTTCATGGCGCACCCCCGAAGAACGGGATAATGCCATTTGGAATGACGACTTTGTGGAACTGCGGTTCGACCCGTGGAACGCCGGGCAGGATACCTCCACCCAGCACCAGATAATCATCAACGCCAACGGCATTGTTTACGATGCAGTAAATGGTGATAAGTCGGTGGATTTTACCACCGATGTGCAGAGTTTCAGCAACGATAAATTCTGGAGTGTGGAAGTCAGCATACCGCTTACAGAGCTTACCGATTACGCCTCGCAAGGTGCGGAACTCTGGCGGATTATGCTGGGTAGAAGTGTCACCCGCAACCGTCAGGCTTCCAGTATTACCGGCGGCAAAGGCAACGGTTTTGGCCACAGCGACCACTTTATAACCGTCCGCAGCGGCAAAGTTTCGCCGGCTAAACCCTTTACGGTTATGGGTATTCAGGAAGGCAAACTTGTATGGCGGAGCGAAAATCCGGAAAAAACTCTGCAAGGCAAACTTGAGCAGCTGCGGTTTGACGGCAGAATCGTCAACCGCCCGCAGACAAGCACGCTTAATGGCAGTAAAAACGATGATGCTCTGGATTTGAAACTGCACCGCAACACCAAACTCATCCGCTTTACGATCAATAATTTATATAAGTATGAGTGGCAAGCTCCGCAGCAGAGTGAACAATCCCGCACGGTGAAAATCACTGAAAAACCGCTTTATAAAGAACTTTTCAGCAATAAAGGCCCCGGCTTGGCACGGGAAGGCTCACTTACCTAGAGCCATGGATTCCGTCCTTATATGATTTCAATATGTATGGAATTTGGTATGCCATGGGATCAACTGGAAGTGCTTGAACATGCAAATCGTTATCAGCTGCTGCTGGTGGGCGGTGCCGGTATGATGGCAAAGGAATGGTACAATTTTGATGAATTGGCACCAAAAAATGCCAGATTTGTTGCCACTGCCCAATACTACGGCTTTGAAAATGTCAAAATACCCAAAGCCCAAGGCGGACGCCCCATACTTTTTGATCCGCAGGTACGCAGCCTTTATCTAAAAAATGCGGTGAATTTTATCAAACCTTACGAAAAGCGTTATTGCTGGATGGTCTTTGGCGACGAAGTTACCGAGTATGAGTGCGACCGCTATCTGGCGATCGCCGCTAAACACCTGGGCAAAGGCACTTATCCATACATCGACCAAGTCAACGAAATCATCAAAAGCAAGTATGGCTACGGCAAATTCGGATTGCCGGAATCTGTTGGCGATACTAATGTTTACCGCTGGATAGCATTCCGTCATTTCGTTGCCGATGAAGCGATCAAACTGCATAAAGATTTAAAGCGCACTATCAATAAACACATACCCGGAATGCGGCTGGTTTCCGACGATCCTATGGATGGTCAGGGCAGAGTTTACGACTACACCGAGTTTACGCCCGAAACTTGCGATATTATGGAAAATCAGCTTTATCCGCACAATCACGCTGATATTGCAGATTTCAGCTTTACCAGCAAATATCTGCGGGATTTGATTCAGGTTGATGAACTGCACCCCTCTTATCATATTGAAAATTACGGTGCGGCTTTTACACCTCTTGAAATGCTGGAAAAAGTTTCTCAAGCCTATCGGGGTGGAGCAAATGGCTTGCATTGGTATCCGGCTGACACCCGGGGCAAACGGGATAAACGCACTCTGGAAAGCGAACGTTATGGCGCCCCCGAACGCTGGCAGCTGGCAATGGCTCTGCAGGATACGGTCCGCACGCAGCCGCAGCTGAAGTTCCCCGAAGCTGACTGCGGCGTATTTCTGCCGGTAACCACCGCCCGCAGTTATGTGGGTGCCAACAACCGGCCGGTGCGTGGTCAGATGCTCCACTCGCTTTTGGAACTGCAATCGGGAGCGTGGTTCAAATACTTCAACGAAAGCAGTCTGGCAAAAAATCTGGTGGATATAAGTAAGTATAAAGCCATCTTTGTACCCGATGGTAAATATTGTGATGCTGAATCGCTGAAAAAACTTGCCGATTATGCGAAAAACGGCGGAACACTGGTCATTCTGGATTGCGAAGCATTCAGCTTTGATGCCGCTGCCAATAAGCTTGAGCGTACACTGCTCCCCGGTTTGGCAAATTCGGTCAAACGCTCCGGCGACCGGATGGTCAGGAACGGCAGCGAAATTTTGCAGTTGAACCGCACGGTCAGTTTTGATCTGGCAGTACCCGCCGGAGCAAAAACGCTCCTCGTTTATGCTGACGGCAAACCCGCGGCAATCGAAAGTGCTCTGGGCAAAGGTAAAGTTATCGTTTTCGGCGTAAACTTTGCCCAGCGGGAACTTGTTACGCAAAAAGCGTGGCAGAAGTACAGTAAAGAACTGGTCAAGAGTTTGAAGATAAAAACCAATCACGACATCTGGCGCTTCCGCTTCCCCAAAGAGCTGATTGCCCCCGAAAAAGTCGTTACCGGCAGATGTTTGAGCGGCAACCACATCTTTTTCAAGAACTTTCTGGCTTATTACGGTGCCAACGAAAAGGTTGCGCCGCAGGCTTCTTACACTTGCACACCCGCTCCGGATGCTCCGGCAGAAAAAATGCCTGCCAAATTCAGCAGCGGCAAACTCTTTGACCGCCGGACTGCCTATCGTTCCGGCAATGTCGATGGGGTAAAAACCACCCTTAACGACCGGATCATCGGTTGGCAGACCAATGACAGGATCACCATTGTTTTTGATCTGGCAAAGAAAGAAAATTTTGACCGCATAGAACTCTTTTACGCTGGCGCAATGCGTGATGCAACGATTTACACCTCCAGCGACGGCAAAAACTTTGTCAAGCAGAAAACCTTTGCAGCCGAAAGCAAAGATGATGTAAAGTACGGCGTCCGGCAAAAGACCCTCCAACTGGATAAAGTTGCAATTGATACGGTAAAAATCAAACTGGAACTTGCCCCTGCCCGCATTCCCGGAGCCATCGAAAAAGGCGAAATGGGCAAGATTTACAGCCGCGATAAAAATTTGAATAAACTGCCGTGGCAAAAAGCTAACTTTATGCTTGTAGAAGTTGAATTGTGGAAAAAACAATAACCATAAAAATAAGGAAAGACTATGAAAAAGTTTACCTTGATCGAACTTCTGGTCGTAATTGCTATTATTGCAATTTTAGCGGCAATGCTGCTGCCCGCATTGTCGGCGGCGCGTGAACGAGCCAAAGCCTCCAACTGTTCTTCCAATGTCCGGCAGATAACCCAGGCAATGCTGGCGTATGCTATGGATAATGATGAATGTATCCAGCCCTACTGGTACACCGGCAAAAGTGTTTTTGAAACCAATAAAGTATTCTGGATGGAAACACTGGAGCCTTATCTGGGCAGTACTGCTGAAGGAATAAAAAATACCGGCGCCGGTGCAGTTGGCAACAATGTTTTTTATTGCCCGAGCTGTGTTAAACTCAATACTTCTGCGTCCGTAAGTTATGGGCACAATGGTTCTTTCAGCGGCTCCGGTCCTGCCGAGGATAATGCATCAAACAAAGTTCGTTATACACTGAAGGCAGTAAAAAATCCAAGCAATACTTTTTTGCTGCTGGATATTGGCGATGACTCCTCACCTTTCCCCAAAGGCGCCATGGCTGGCAAAGTGCAAGTTCTCCCTTACGGACAACGCCTGACCCGTGGACATCAGAACGAGTGTGTGGCATATCCGCACAGCAACGGGATGAATGTAGGTATGGTCGATGGGCATGTGGAACATTGCAATATGCCTGGTAATGGTAAAGTTCCGGAGTTTGAAGGAGTAAAAGCCAATGATGCTACCTGGAATGTATTGTTCTGACCGATAGTTCAATCAATAAATCATAATGTGTTGCGACAGACAAAAAAACTGCCGCAGCACAAGGAATCACCATACTTTTTCGAGGGAAAAAATGAATACTGAACAAGATAAATTTTCCGTTTTCTGGTACAACGATGAAGAAATCAACCGCTGGACGGAAAAGGACTTTGAAGACAAGGCCGCCAGTTTTGCCGCTGCGGGAATCAACATTGTAATGACTTTCAGCTGTACCCACTTCCGCTGGAGCTATTACCCCTACCGGGCAACGATCAACGCCGCTCTCAAGCGGTTGGTCGATGCCTGCCACAAGTACAATATCCGGGTGGTTGAACACCACAGCAGCCATCTGACTTTTGTACCGCTATCCCGGCGGGATTGGGATTTTTTGAAAAACAAGATGGTCATCCGCAAAGGCGCGATCGATATGTTCCCCAATTTAGTGGAGCATTTGGCAATGGGCGACCCGGAAATCGCACCCAACGTTTATCTCTCTGACTGCCGCCAGATCGACGGACGCACCGGCAGATATGTTTACACCCATTACAAAGGCTATGCCCATTGCTTCAACAATCCCCACTTCCGGCAGGCTTTTTTCAAAACGCTTGAAGATGTGTATGCTACCGGCGTGGACGGCATTATGACCGATGATGTGGCATATTTCGGCGAAGGCCATGGCTGTACTTGTAAGTATTGCCGGGAAAAATTTCAATCCGAAACCGGTTATACTTTGCCCACTCCGTCAGAGTGGAGCAAATTTCACGGCGATTATCAGAATAAGGTTTTTCTGGAATTTTTGCGTTTCCGGCAGCGTTCGACTGAAGAATTCCACCGCAGCGTAAATGATCATTTTACCAGCCTCGGACTCAAACTTCTGCGGCCCAATTACACAACTTCTACTTTCAGCACCACCCCCACGGCGAACCCGTTTGAAGCGGCAGGGGATTTGTGGACGCATGTTTTTCAGGAAAATATGTTTTCAACCGTAATGCAAACGGCGTGGCTCCCCTGGAGCTGCGACGCTATGCACCGCAGTTCCATGGCACGGAAATACTCCATTGACCCGATGAGTATGTTTTACCCCTCAAGATACGATAACTACTACTTTTCGTGGGCTCTCTCGCGGGCGTGGGAACACCTTTTGATGGCAACTCCCGAAGGCGGCGACCTCAACGATGTGGAATTGAAGTTTGCTTCTTACGAAAAACTCCACCGCCGCCTTGCCGGAAAAGCCGACTGTATGGCAGAAGTGGCGTTCCTTGAACCCAGAAGCTCCATGGATTTTACAAGTGATGCACGGGAATCCACCTGCCGGCCATTAAGCGTCTGGATGCAGGCAGCAACTTTGACCAACCGTCGGGGCGCGATGCTTTTTGAAAGTGATACATTGGAAAAATGGCTGCAATATCCTGCCGTAGTCGTTGCCGGAGCTTCCATGCTTTCTGATGAGCTCCTGGAACTTATGAAGCAATATTGCCAAGCCGGGGGCAAGCTCTTTATTTTCGGTAAATTTGGTATTTACCGTCCCGACGGCTCTTTGCGGGAACACCCCGAAAAAATCTTCAACTTTACCTTTGATCTGCAAGACCTTGCTCCTGCAGAAGCAGGCAAATTCATTTATCAAAACCAAACCGTAGAGCTGGAAGCAGTCAAAGAAAATCTTGCAATGGCAAACCTTTCCGGCGATTACAAGATCGCTGCCCAAGGCAATGACGGCACTATTTACGGTGTTTCGGCAATGGGCGATAAAGTGCTGTTTCTTACCGGCGGCGTAACAGCCCGCCGCCCGCTGGCAGTGCATTACGGGGTGTTGATCTCACGCTGGGAGGGCGACCAAAACCGTGAACACCCGGCTCCGGATTACGCGGCAGATTATCTGCAGAAAATTCCGGGCAGTATATTGGCAGCCTTTCTGGATACCACTCCTCAACTTAAAGTCAACGCTTCAGACTATCTGGCAACAGCTTATAAAAGTGAAAGCAAAGAGTATCACCTGCATCTGGTCAATACAGAAAACATTCTGCAAAAGCCGCCGGCAATGGTCAGCCATGTGTTCAAATTTGTCAATTTTGCTGAAAATGCTCCGGCTTGCAACAGAGCTTTTACGGTTGAATTCAAGCTGCCGGCAGAAAACTTTGTGCCGAAACAGATAACTGCCTGTTCGCCGGAATTTGAAGGTGAAAAAGTTTTGGAATATACTCAACAAGACGATCTCCTGGTTATTTCCATACCGGAAAAACTTTTTGCCGGTTATTTGAATATAATCATCAAATAAAAATCAAAGGATGTTTATGAAAGTATTTATTCTTACAGATTTGGAAGGCCCCTCCGGAGTCAATGGCAGACCGGATTCGCCTGTCGGTAATACTATGCTCAACCGCCCCACTGCCGAGTTGGCACTGGTCAATGAACTCAACGCCGTGTGCGATGGTCTGGTTGCTGCGGGGGCTGACGAAATCGTTATTATTGACGGCCACGGCGGCAGCAACAGCATTGATATAATGAAACTGCACCCCAAAGCCTCTCTGATGCAAGTCGGAAACTGGATGCCGGTCATCTATCTGGATGGCACTTACGATGCTTTTATCCAGATCGGGGCTCACTCTATGGAAAATACCGATGGCTATATGTGCCACACTTTCAACAGCCACGCCATTCAGGAGATGCGTTTGAATGGCGAATTGATCGGCGAAATCGGTATTTCCAGTTATCTGGCAGCCTACTTCGGGGTACCGACCATTATGGTTTCCGGCGACGATACCGCCTGCCGCGAAGCGCAAGCCTTGCTGGGCGATGATCTGGAAGTGGTTCCGACCAAAAGTTCGATCAACCGCTACTCCACAGTAAATTATCCGCCGCAACAGGTGTACGCCAATTTGCGTGCCGCTGCCGAACGGGCATTGCGCAATGTAAAAAAATATAAGCCGCTGGCAATGCCGGAACATTGCGAACTTGTGACCCGTTTTATGTGCCCTAACCAGGCAAATGCCGGGGAAAAAATCGGCTTGGAACGACTTGATGAATTTACGATCAAAGCAGTCAGTGATGACTTTGCCGACCTCTGGGCGCAGCGATTAGGCTGGGCGCCGGGCGTGCATAAAAGGAAATACAATCTCACGCCGGAGTGGAAACACCCGCACACGCTGGCAAAAATGGCATTTCAGGAATAATTGAAAAACTGTATTCCGGCATTGAGAGCAAAAAAACTTTCTGCCGGACTTTCATACCTCAAGCAGCTTGCGGTCGTTCAGTGCGACCACAAGCTGCTTCTGTATAAAAATATTTCTTGTAATACTATGCAATGAAGATTTGTAAAAGCAATCAAACCGGAGCACTGTTTGTTGAATATCGATTGCTTTCCTGTATAACAACATTTTAATTTTACAGAGCATAATATAGCAACTTTCAATACAAATTGCTTGAAAACACCATTTACAAGTGTATATTATCCCGTATAAACTGCTCAGTGGCAGCTGAATTTACCGTTGAAAATGAAAGGATAAAAGATAATGTTGGAAGTAATCAATATGAGAAACGGTTCCGTCCTCAGCCATCTGGACGGAGTTGAAACAGCCGACTCGCTCATTGTGGAAGTCAGAGGTATCACCGATACCGCTTCGATCGTGAAGATCAACGGCGAACCTGCTGTCGTCCGCGACCGCATTTTCAGCGGCAAAGCTGTCCTGAAAGAGAAGATCAACGAGATCATCATCACCTCCGACAATCAATTCGGCGAAAACCAGTTGAAACTGACGGTCATGTGGGATAAAAACTCTTTCCGCCGTTTCAGTTTTTTCATCGACGACAACTCATTTTTCTGGACGGAGATAATGAAAAACCGTCCAGCTTCGCTCTTCGATCAGTTCTATCTCAAAAATCTGAAAAATATCCACGATAAATACGGCACGAAGTTCTGTCTGAATTGTTTTTACCGCAACGACCACGATCCCGACAAGCCGGAACTGAAAGATTTTCCGGAGGATTACCGCGGAGAGTTTGACGCAAATTCCGATTGGCTCCGCCTCGCATTTCACGCTTATTCAGAGTTTCCCGACCGCCCCTATCAGCACATCGCCGCGGAGAAACTGGCGGAAGATTACGATCTGCTTCAAAAAGAGATCGTCCGCATTGCAGGTGAAAAAGCTTTCGCCGCCGCTCCGGTGATCCACTGGGCGATGACCAATCCGAACAATCTGTACGTTTTGAAAGAACGCGGAGTAAACATATTGACAGGCGGTTATTCCGTATCGCGCACTTCAGTGGATGTCGCTGAGACCTCTCCGGTATCTGATATCGGCTATTTCTATGAACGTGATGTGGTGGATTACGTTACCGAAGGAAAAATATTTTACGATAAATTTACAGGAATGATGCTCAGCAACGATTTCTGCTGCTGCAATTATGATGATATCGCTGCGCTCGACCGCAGATTTGGCAGATATTGCGACCCGTCATCACCGAATTACAGAGAAACTTTGGCACTGATGACACACGAACAATACTCGTTCCCGTATTACCAGAATTATATACCAAACCACTTTGAACGTATGGAGTACGCCTGCAAACTGGTAGCAGAAGCAGGATATGAACCGGTCTTTATGGACGAAGGTCTTTTCGGCAATAAAGCCTGGCAAAACCTGTAACGACAGATTTCGAGTTGTCGCGGCTGCCTCGTTGGGCAGCCTTGATCGACCGCTTTTAAGAAAAGCTTGGCAAAACCTGGAAGGTGCAAAAATCCATTGATGGAGAAAGGGATATATTGGTCGCAAAAATCCTGGAGGTGGCAAAAATCCATTGATGGAGAAAGGGATGCCATTTTTCGCTTTGTTTCCGAGGAAAAATAATTTTTGCACCCCCCTATATGACAAGATTTTGGTTCAAGTCTTTTTTAAGGCATCTGCACCTTAAACAGAACCAAAAGTACTATGCGTTTGAGCATAAGCAGAGATTTTTTATAGCACTTGGGTTCTGTCTGCTATTATCTCCGACCGAACCATAAAACAATTCCGCGACCTTCTCCTACCTCAAAAAATCTCTGTTCGTGAATTTTTCAAACCTCCACCTTATCTTGGGATTTCAATAAAAAAGCTGTTTTGCATTTGCAAAAGCCCAATAAATATGATATATTACAATCGGGTGTACGGGGTGTACAAGTTAGTTTATATCAGCAACAGACAATAGGAGTTAATATGAAAGAAGAAGTTGCAACTCAAACGGTTTCCAACACAAAGACAATCGTCAGTCAAATTGCACAACCGATTCAATCCGGCAATTTCGGGGAATGGATGAAACAACTGTGGAATACCCATAGCGACAGTTTTATCTATTTGGGGAAAATACTGCTTTTGGTATTGCTTACCGTTTTGCTGGCTTGGATTTTTACCCGTATTGTGAAAAGAATAATTACCCATACAAGTGCAAAAGTCAATACGATCGATGACTCTGTAAGTCATATTGTTTTTGTATTTGTAAGAGGCATTATCTGGCTGCTTGCTCTTTTAATTATTCTTGATTTGTTTGGTGTCAATACAGCAAGCATACTAACTGTCCTCGGTACTGTCGGTCTGGCTATTGCATTGGCTATGAAAGATTCTATGAGCAATATTGCAGCAGGATTGATGCTTATGATATTGCGTCCGTAT
>JAZNBV010000107.1:0-20860 GCA_045587205.1 Victivallaceae bacterium | reverse complement strand
TTTGGCGACGGCGGAACCCCATTTCTTGGCACGGCGTAATGAAATGAAGTCGGCTCCAAAAACTTTCGCCGGGATTGCTTTTATTGTTTCAATAAAAGCAATCCCAACTTGTTTATTATAAGTAAATTGCAATATTTTTTTCTGTAAAAAATCACGCTATTGCAAGAAAAAAACTAAAATATTCTGCTGCGGTTTGACAAAATAAAAAAAAGGTTGCTGCAAACTTTTTTAAGGTTTTGCAACCGCACCTTTTGAGCCGTAAGCAGTCAGGATAATTATTTTTCTTCGATCATACCCAGTTTTTTACCGGCAACGTATGTGCAGATGTTATCACCGGCAACATTGCACGCGGTTTCAAACATATCCAGCAGCGGGTTGATCCCCAGCGCCAGAGCAATGATAACCGAGGTCTGTTCAGGAGTAAGGTTGAAAATCCCCAGAATCATAAACAGCATAAAGATACTGCCGCCGGGGACGCCGCCAGTTCCGATCGAGACCAGCACCACACTGAGCACCAGGAGGAAAATCTGCCCGATGGAGATGTCAAATCCGAAAAGATTGCTCGCTAGTACTGCAAAAACCGGCAGGTGTATGCACACACCGTCCATATTGACTGTGGCTCCCAGCGAGAGCGTAAAGTTGGCAAGTTCGCCTTTGACGTGCAGTTTATTGTATGCCGTCTGCAGCGAAACCGGCAGCGCCGCCGCACTTGAACGCGTGACAAATGCCGTCAGTACCGGTTCGCGCAATTTCCACATCACCGGGTATGGGTTCTGACGGCAGAAGATCAGCATTATTGCCGGGTAGCAGACAAAAAGCATCAGCAGTACTCCGCTGATCACGCAGATCGCCAACTGAAAATACGATTGGAAAAGGTTTACTCCGTACACTGCAAAACTGCACGCGGTCAGGGCAAAGATCCCGATCGGAAAATATGCCATCACCCAGTCAATGATCTTGAAAACAGCCAACTGCAGCGCTTCGATAACTTCCAGCATCTGTTTCATTATTCTGCCGGTACGTTCAGTGGAAGCATTATCCATAACCACCCGCGCGGCAAGCCCGAAAAGTATGGCAAAAACAATTACCGGCAGAAAATTGCCCTGTGCCAGCGCCTGGAACGGGTTGGTGAACAGATTATGCAATATACTCAACAAAGCATTGTTCACGCCGGAAGCGCTGCTCTGGAATTCCGCCGCCTGCTGTGCCATATCCGCCGAGAGCTTTTTGGCTGCATCGAGTTTGGGGTTGAACAGAAACGCCATTGCACAGCCGAAAACCGCCGCGTAAAGCGAGGTAAGCACATACCACGAGCACACCCAGGTACCCATTTTGCCGAAAGTTTTTGCCGGAACACTTGCCGCGCCGTTGATCAGCGAAAAGAAAATAATGGGTATAACAATCATTTTAAGCATATTCACCAGAATATTGCCGAAAGGCGAAAGTATGCTCACCGTCCGGTTAAGAAACTCCTGACCGTAGATATCGCCAAGTTTGTAAATGATCACCCCGGCAATACATCCGGCTGCAAATGCGCCAAGATTACGGTAAATCAACGGAATACGGTTATATGCGGCAAAGATTTTCATAACAGGAATCCTTATAATTTAATTTTTTGGTTAATTAATATACTCCTGAAATGGCATCTTTGCAAAAAAATAACCGGCAGATGTTGGTCTGCCGGTTGGATTTTTATTGGGTGCAGTTATTCTTCACGGATCAGCGCCAGATTTATTCCGCAGGGCTCTGCATCTTGCAGAGTAGCGGTGATTTCGAGTTTGAACTTCCAGACAACAAAGCATCTGGAAAACATCACCTGCTGCGGTATCGGATTGGCTTGGATGTTGGAGAATTCTCCCTCGCACAGCGGAACAAATTCATCGCTGTGATTTTTTACCAGAAAACGGTAATGAGTCGGCGTGCCTGCCGGAGCCTCGCTGCACGGCGTAAAAATAAATCCGGTGATATCGCCGGGGGCATCGAGCTCAAAATACCACTCTTTGACACCGGCAAGCGGATAATTGACCAGATTGCCGACTTCATTTTCGCCTTTGATTTCCACGGGAAATTGTGCATTGAAGAGTTTGATACTCAATTTTTCCGGCACCGCTGTTGAATTTTCAAACGCGATGGTCAGAGTTTTGCCGCTGACACTTTCAGAGAGTTGCTTCAAACGGCGTCGTCCGATGGCTTTGCCTGCAAGCAATACGGAGCGCCCGCTGCTGCTTTCAAGATAAACCTGATACGCGGTAACTTTTTCTTCAGAGGCAATGCCTTCAGAAAGTTCCAGCAGATTGAATTGGCGATTTTCCGGCAGCTCAATGGTAAGAGAATTATTCACCACGGCTTTTTCGCCTGCAAAAATGCAATCTTCAAAGAGTTTATCCTGCGCGGCTTTGAATTCCTGCAAACGCATTACATCGTTGGCGTGGAGTCTGCCGTCGGGGGCAGGAGCCAAGCCCAGATTCAGGAACCCGCCGCATCCGGCGCTGCGCAAATATATATCGATCAATTTTGCACAGCTGCGGGCAACTTTATCTTCGCGAGCGTGATAAAACCAACCCGGGCGCAGCGGAACATCGCACTCCGGAGGCATATAGAATCTGCCGTCAGCATCGCCGAACGGGCTGTGCTTGTAATCGGTATTGCCCGGCAGCGCTTCCGCACCGGGGTTTTCCGGCGGCGGCTGCGGGGTTACGCAGCCAAACATTTCCGCATCGGCAAAACCTTTTTCATTGCCAACCCAGCGCAGATCGGGCCCGGCATCGCTGAAAATCGCTGCATTGGGCTGCAGCTCGCGCACGATTGCAAAAGTTTCTTCCCAGCGGTAATAGGTGGTGTTGTCAATGGCGCGTTTGCCCTCTTTGCCGCCATACCAGCCGTCACCGCCGTTGGCGCCATCGAACCACATTTCAAAGGCGTCGCCGTAGTTGGTGAGCAGCTCGCGGATCTGCTGCTGAAACTTACGGACGTACTTTTCTGTACCGTAATCGGCATCGTGCCGGTCCCACGGCGAACAGTAAAAGCCCATTTTTATACCGCAGGCCCGGCAGGCGTCGGAGACTTCACGCACCAGATCTCCTCTGCCGTTGCGGAAAGGTGATCGGCTTATGTTGTAATCGGTTGTTTCAGTGGGCCACAGGCAGAACCCATCGTGATGTTTGCACACCATTATCAATCCGTCAAAGCCGCAATCTTTACAAGTTTGCGCCCACTGTTTTGCATCAAAGTTCACTGGATTGAAAAGAGCGGGGTCGGCATTGCCGTAACCCCACTCCTGGTCGGTGTATGTGTTCAATCCAAAGTGGATGATCACATAACACCCTGTTGCACTGTGTTTCACCATCCGGGCGGCAGGCTGCCGCCCGTGATTGAACTTTTCAAGCAACATTATATCAGATATTCCTTTTCGCGTTCAATAGCGGCCTTGATCGTCGGCAGGTAATCTTTGTCAAGCTTGTAGTTGCACAGACAATAGTTGCTGCTGAAGATACCCAGTTCCACCATCAACTGCTTCTGACCGGCGAGCCAGCAGGTGATTTTCGGGCCGCCGAAAATATCGAACATCAAAGCGTTCATACGTTCCTGCAGCGCTTTGGCTTCATCGACTTTGCCGGCTTTGGCGAGTTCAAAGATCTCTTTAGCCATCTTGCCGTTAAAGCATCCGCCGCCGATAGTCATACCATCGTAACCGGCAAGTGCCGCGCCCACGCAGTCGAATTCATTGCCGCAATAAGCAAAGAACTTCTTGCTTTTGCGCAGAGTATCGCGCGCGGAAATGATCACATTGGTATCGTGTTCTTTGCACGCACTGTCTTTGAGGGTGATGATGTTGTCGATTTCAGCGAGTTTGGCAATGGTTTCGGCTTGCATATTGATCGGAGCGGCGGCGCCGCGGTGGTAGATCCCCATAGCAATGGGAGAGGCCTTTGCCACGCTGCTGTAAATATTGTACAGGTAATCCTGATCGTAATTGATTGCCACATTCGGCGGAGCAATTACCGCCATATCGATACCGGCATCCACGCCGCGTTTAAGGTTGTCCATCAGGCGCGGGACGCTGTTGTCAGTGATCTGCATAGCAACAGCCATACGGCCGGCGGCAGCTTCCACAGTCAGTTTGGCAAGTTCCGAAAGCACATCATCGGCAAGGTAAGCACCTTCGCCGCAGGTTCCGGCAATAAAAACACCCTTGACGCCCAGTTTTGCGTGGTGATCAGCCAATTTGAAAATAGCATCACAATCGAGTTTGCCATCTGCAGTAAACGGAGTGGGCGCTGCTGACCATACGGTACTCATAAAATCTGTGTTGAACATAAAAAAAACCTTACTTGAGGATGTTCAATTTAATCAATTCATCCTTGAATACTTCCATTTCCGCATCACTCATATTGGCGTAAGGAGCGCGGCGGTAGCGTTTGCAGAAACCAAAGAGTTCCAGCGTGGCGTGGATACCCGCATCAAAACCGCCGGTCTGCTTGATAATCAAGTCAAAGTATGGCATATCGTAGTCGCGGATGATGGCGCGCATTTCTTCAAAGTTGCGTGCGTTGCAAGCGGCATCGAACTTCCAGGTGATATCCGGACGGAACATACCCAGCGTGGAGAGGAACCCGGTGGCGCCGTAGGGCAGAATGTTCAGATAATTCTGCTTCTGACCGCCGGAGAAGATCGCGCATTTGTCGGCAAACTTGAGCGTCATACGGCGAGAAACATTGTTGCAGACGTCGTCTTTGATCGCCAGAACTTTGTCAGTCCGGGCAATAACTTTTTCCTGAACCGGGATCGCCGCATCGGCAGAAATCGCTGCCGGATAGATCAGCATCAGCGGAATTTCGTTGGCGCAAGCCAGATAGAAATCCACCATCATATCGCCATTGGGCGAGCCGGCCCAGCTGGCAGGGAAGGGCAGCATCAGATCGGCACCGGCGGCTTTCATAGCCTTGGCCATTTCAACACTGCGCTTCTGACTGGAGCCGAATTCGGTAACGCAGACCAGTGCGCGCTTGTTGGTGTATTCCACGCAGAACTTGTTGAGTTCATACATTTCGTCAACAGTCAGAATGTTGAAATGGCTGTTGCCGGGGGTCAGAAAGATCATCTTGAATCCGCTGGCGATCTGGAAATCGATCATCTTGGCAATGGCATCCTTGTCAATGCTGTCATCGCATTTGCAGAAAGGTGTGGGGATTGAGCATACCGGCCCGGTGAGGGCCTCGCGGACTCTTTGACGCAATTCGTTCATTTTTTTCCTCGTTATTTAAGGGTTGTTTTTTATTATTTACCGCAAAAGGTTTTTACCGTTTGCAGATGTTTTAAGTTTATTAAAGATTTTTGCTTACACCGGCCTGTTTGTCATTGTCCCAGACCGAAACCGAGGTTAATCCGTTGACGCGGTCTTTACATTCGGTTACGAACTCATCTTCTGTCAGCGCTGCCACGTGACCATCGCCATAGCAGAAGTTGGCGGTTTTGCCGTGAGTAAACCATACACGGTAATCGGAGCCGCCGGAGAGGATCCAATTAAATACCTGAACTGTTTCGCCGGCAGCAAAGCCGTTACCGGCAGCAGCCAGTTTACGCACGGATTCGCTTACAACTGATACGCCGCTGGGATCTTCGCATTTATCCGGCATAAAAAGATAGACTTTGGGATAACTATCTGCAGGAAAGACTGTAAAAGAGCCTTCCGGGAATTCCTCGGCGGTCTGCAGACTGCCGTAGATATACGACCGGTGGACATAGCCTTGCTTATTGATTACCGGGCAGGTGAGGTAATCTGCTTCGGTGGTCTTGGCGCTATCTTTCGGATTGGTTCCCATAAAGTCAGAAATGAAGTTATGGTAATATGTATATGAGCTGCTGGTAGGCCTACCCAGCAGCGGAACGAACCCGGAAAAGCTGGTTTCATACATAGCAAAGCCGGTAGCGATCTGTTTAAGGTTGGCTTGACAGGCTGCGCCCTGCGCCCGTGCACGGGCTGCTCCCAGTGCCGGGAGCAGCATAGCTGCCAATATAGCAATAATGGCTATCACGACCAGAAGCTCGATCAAGGTAAAATGGATTTTTTTCATAAGTGCCTATCCTCTATAATTGATATCAGTCGTTCTCAATATTGTAGGTTTTGAGTTCAAAGTTATTGTCACGCAAATAGATCTTGGTCTGATTGCTCTTGACGTGCTTGCCGCACTGTTTGGCATATTCTTCCATACCCATCATCTCCGCGTGACCGTCGGCATAACTCACGCCTGCCATCTTGCCGTGGCGGAACTGCGGCTGACCGCCGGAGGAATTGTTGCTGGTGGGGTTATAAAAGACGTGCTGTGCCCAACCGGGAGCAATGTCACCGTTGGCATATCCGCTGGGATAGTTATACGCCGAATCGCCGCCCATCGCCAGACCGGAGGGATCAAACGATTTATCAGGCAATGCCATATTGTATCTGCCGCCGGTAGTTGGGTGTTTTTCATACACCCCTTCCTGGAAGTTGTCTTCATTGTCGCGCATACCGTAGGTAAAGTTGTTCACCCGGTAATGGTCTGGCTGGATAGAAGGACAGACCAGAGATACAGCTCCGGATGAATTGTCTGATTTGCCGTCGTTTTTCAAATCCAGATAATCTTTGTACATCGTTGCCCAGAATTTATTGGGTTCGGTAATGGAAATACCGACTTTACCATCGTAATCCGCTGCATAGAGTGTCATCCAGAGTGCCATCTGTTTAAGATTGCCAACGCAGTTGTTGGACTTGGCACGCTCGCGTGCTGCCGACAATGCCGGCAGCAGCATTGCCGCCAATATGGCAATAATGGCAATAACTACCAATAATTCAATCAATGTGAAATTAGTTTTTTTCATAAAAATCCCTTTCAAATACTTATATATTTACCTGTCTTGGTTTCTTCATCCCAGTAATAGAATTTGTCCACACTGTCCTGCACCTGTTCTTTGACCGCCGCCGCTGCTGCTTCTTTGGTAAAGCTTGCAACGTGACCATCAACAAATCCGAAGTTGGCGGTTTTGCCGTGGTGGAAATAGACCGCACCATTGGTACTGCCGTTGGATATTTTCCACCAGAAAACGTGGGTGGTGGCACCGTCGGCAACCTGAACCGATTCACTCATCAGAGCCATACCGCTTGCATCCGGGAGTTTTTCCACATCAAGCATAGTATAGCCGTCTTTACTGATAAGCGAGCCGGCAGGATACTCTGTGCTGCTCCACGCTCTTCCGTAAACATACGAGCGGTCAAGAAACCCGGAGGGACGCAGCGCCGGACAAGTAAGGAAATTGTACGCTTTAAAATCTTTGTTACTGGAATTTTTTACAGTAATTACATCCCCGTCATAAAAATAGGGCATAAAAAATACGAAATAGCTTGTGTAAGACGCAGATGCAGCCGTTGCAGGACCTTGCAGCATCATTGTGCCGGCATAGTCGTTGGCGTAGAGGTTGAAGCCCAGCATCACCTGTTTAAGGTTGGCTTGACAGGCAGAACTCTGCGCCCGTGCACGGGCTGCTCCCAGTGCCGGGAGCAGCATAGCTGCCAATATGGCAATAATGGCTATCACTACAAGCAATTCGATCAAAGTAAAGCGCTGTTTCATAATTCAATTCCCCTTTTTTGCTGAATTATTATTTGAACAGAGATTTGTGAACCTTGAAAACTATCTTCTTTATCGGCTGACTGGTACCGTCGGTATTGAAACTGGTTATATGTGCTTCTTCAGGAAAATAGATGGCAAAGCGTTCCGGAGTCAGAGTAAGCTTCAAGTCATCGCCCGCCACCGGCTCAAACAGCTGGTAATCGCTCTTGGCATCGTATTCCATTTTCGGGGTAAGCTCTTCAATGTGGCGGCGGAAAAAGTTGACTTCCGCACCCTTGAGCAGAGTCTGGATATCGGCATATTCCTTGTGGATTTCCCACACGGATTTCTGAAAATCATCGGTGGTTTTGCTGTCAAAGACCGAAATTTTCAAACCTTCCACGCCGGAATCGTGGCTGCCGCAAGCCGTATCGGCATTGGCATTTTTGACAAAATTCATCACTGCCTGTGCTGCTTCGGGCATCAGAGCAGAGTAGTTGAGGAAATTTTTCCATTCGTCATACAACATTTTTATTTTCTCCTTTCAGGTTATTTTCCCACGATTTCCCGGCGGATATCCAGGAACGGCATAGTGTACATTGTAAAGCGGTCAAGTTCGCTGCGGTTGCTGAGGGTTTTGGCAAGCCACGCACCGCCGCCGTTGAAGGGGCGCAGACCGTGTGCACCGTCAGCAAGGAACTGGGAAAATAAGCCCATAAGCATATTCGACGACATACTGCGGCGCATAACTTTGATCAGCCCCTTTTCTTCTTCCGGAGTGGGGTCCTGACCGATGATGGTGCACTCCACGCGCGGAATGACTGCAACTTTGCGCGGGGATTTTTCCGCCATCTTGACAAAGGGTTTGAGGTCAAAATACTTGGTGTGACCCACATCGTAGATTCCGGGCGAAATAACATCCACCAGCCCGGCTTCCAGAATACGCGCTATATCCAGACCGTGGGCAAGGTAGCGGTGGTCATCAAAGTTGATAGCAAATTTGATGTTGGGATCCACTGCATCGATCGCGGCGCGGACATTTTTAAGGTGTTCAAAGAGCATATCCTGAATGATTTTCTGCCAATTGGCATCCATATAATTATCTTTGGTGCACTTGCCGTGGCGGCGGATATATTCATCAATGATCGGCTTGTCATACATAAAGAATGTCGGGTGACGCAAAAATTCAATACAGACATATTCCGGGCGGGCGGCAATGATCTCTTTCATCACATTCAAATAGAACTCACGCACTTCCGGATAAGCATAACTGGGCTTACGCTTGGTTCTGCCGTCAGGCATACGCTGCCAGAACTGCTTGTTATCCAGTAAAAACTGCGCGTTCAATGAGTCGGACTTGGCTTCGTAAAAAGCATTGGCACGCTGGGTGATGGAGAGTTTGACATTGTATTTTTTGGTCAGTTCGCGGATGGCATTCAGCAGGTGGATACCCTGATCCTGCAGTGCTTTGATGCGCTTGGCTGCGCGGATATCGCCTTCGCGGTAGAATTTAACATTGCGCTGCTGACCGATGGTGGTGGCAAATTTGCTGGGGTAGTTCACCGCGGTGGTTCCGATGCAGAAGTCGTAGCTGTGGATATTGGCTTGCGAATACTGCTTGATGACCCGTTCGTACATAGCCATCATATCATCGTTTTTATGAAAATAAAATTCACTGTACCCGTCGGAATGAACAATCACATTGGGCTGGATATTGCCGGAAGCGGTGTAAACGCTGTACATCTTGTCGCACAGCGGCATTACGCGCACATTGCCGATGGTGGCGCCTTTTTCCTGCGCGGTAAAGGTGATCTTGTCACCGGCTTTGAAATCGCCGGCGCCGCAGAATTCATCACCGGCAGCAAGCAGTGTGTAATCATTGGGATGCCACAAAGTAAGATAGACTTTTTTATTCAGATCTCTGGCTTCAACATTGAACGCTTTTTTGCTCTGCAATGTGGCAAAAATACCGTATTTGCCGTCTGCCGGCACTGTATATGTCAGCGCCGCCTGCGGTGCATTGGCGCTGTAAAGCACTGTATCGGTACCGCCGATGGTAAAGTTTTGGGCGGTGAATTTGTCGGCTCCCGCAACAGCCTGCAGACTGGCGGCATTGGGGAGGATAACGAATTTGCGGCGGAAAGTCAAAGCATTTTCCAGACCTTTTTCCTGAATAACCAGTTCCAGAGAGCGCATACCGAATTTCTCGCCGGCAACCGGCACATCGGCAATCAGATCTTCATCATCTTTGAACGCAGCAAGATCGCTCGACCACAGAACTTTTTTATTATCGGCAAAACGCAGTACGGCAGTACCGGAAGTCTTGCTGACATTGGCCAGGCGGATCTTGGCTTTGATGCTGTTGGTACCGGAAAAGGGCAGTTCAAAATTTTTTACCGCTGTCTGCTGGGCGGGCACAAAACGGAACATACCCTGCAGACCGCGGCTGCCGGTGACCCAGGTGGGACCTTTGTAGGTTTCAGGATCGATACGGAAGAATTTACCGTGAAAATTGCCGTACCACACCGCGCGGGTATAGTAACTTCTGACGCCCTTGCGCTGAACTTTGGCTACTTTGAAATCATCGCGGAAGAATTTGGTGGTTGCCGAATCAACCTTGGCGCGGGTCCAGTTTTTGCCGTCCATACTGGTATAAACTGCACATTTTTTGAGTACATCGACCTGTTCCTGTACGTGCGGCAGAGGATTCATACGCAGCAAATCAACTGAAATAGCACGGATCTGCTGGGGGGAAGCCAATTCGCCTTCCAGCATACGGCGCCCTTTGCTCAAACCATTGGCGGGCCAGCCGGCAGCACCGCTGCCGAACTGCGCGTTAAAGGGTGGAGCAACAGCGCTCTGCCCCGGCAGCAGATCGCAGTATCCGAAACGAACCGGTTCCAGCGCGCTGGCAAACATTGCATTTTCTTCTGCAGTGATCTGCGGATATTTGGCAAGCATCGGATCCACGGCATCGGTTGACGCGTAGATCTTGATGCCTTTGGTGGCGCTGGGGTGGAATCCAAAAACATATCCGCGCTGACGCGGCGAATAGAACTGGTAGTAGCGTGCTTCCGGCAGATTGGTCACTGTTACATCTTCACCGGGCACATTGCCATCGCGGGTGGTTTTGACCACTTCGATTTTAGCGCCGGTTACAGCAGTGAGTTTTTTGCGGTCATTGCCGGCAAAAATCTGCATATTCTGGATATTGGAGTTTTCTTCCTTGCTCTGAACAATAAGTTTGGTCAGCGGCATAACGATCTTTTCGACCTTGACCGGCTGATACATATCCAGCAAAAGCCCGCTGGTTGGAGCCGGAAACGCCATACGGTGTGCCGGTATCAGACCCTTTTCAGGAACATAACTGAAGTCTTTTGCCTTGTTCGGGTTGCAGAACACATTGGCATTCTGCAGTTTCAAGTCGGCTGCCGGAGTTGTAAGCATTGCCAGCAGCGCTGCCGCGGAGAGAATAAGTTTTTTCATAATTCAGCTCGTTTGTTAAAATTTATTTGACCTTTTTGACAATAGGCTCATCGGAGTGGCCCCAGCAGAGACCCTGATATTCTTCTTTGGGCAGTTCAGGCCCGAAGATGTGCCAGAAAATCATAAACACCCAGGTCAGAACCGTACCCGGCAATGCCGCCCAGGTGAACGAAAGTTCGTGCGGCACTCCCGGCTCAACAGCGTTTGCCCAGTGGCTGAAGATGTACCAGAGGATCGTTCCGCTGAAGAACCCGAACGGAATGATCGAAAGTACGCGCCAGGTGATTTTCCAACGGCGGTTGTTGAGCTTGATGTAGCTTACGCACCAGACCAGTGCCATAACTGCCAGCGGAACCCAGACCCACGCAAAACTGATCGGTCCGGCATAGCTCAATTCGCCGGTTTCCGGAAAAGTGTTCGTGCAGCGCTTGCTTGCTCCGTACCAGATCAGTATCGGGTACTTGAGACCGTAGCCGAACGCCGCAAAACTCCAGAAAAAGAGACTGCTGGCTTTGCGCGAGGCGATGGCAAAGAAGTAAGCATTGAACCCTACACCCAGAACCAGGAAGCCGAAGAGCATATTCACTTCAACCATTGTCTGCTTGAAGTACACATAGCTCAATTCCTGCAGCAGACCGAAGGCAATCCCGATAATACCGATTGCCCAGGTGGCGATCTTGGCAAAACGCACCTGCTGTTCGGAGGTGGCATCTTTCTTGAAGAAGGGCAGATAATATTCGCGCAGCCACACCGCAGCTTCGCCGTTGAAAATACTTGACAGTGTACTCATAGCTGCCGCCAGTGCCGCCGCCACAAACAGCCCCGGGATCAGCGGAGGAAGTTTGGTAGCCACAAAGCGGAACAACGCCAGGTCGCCATTGGTGACAGCCGGATCCGGATTCTGCGCGTAGTAGCTGTAAATGGCAAGACCGATGAAGTCAAGCAGCACGCACACCGGCAGCGTGATGCAAGCACTGGTGAACTGCGCCTTGACCGCATTCTTGAGCGAACCGGTCGCCATAAGGCGCTGCACGGTCATCTGCGCCGTACCGGTACCCAACGCACTCCAGACACGGGTCAGGAGCAATGCCCAGAAGTTCAATCTGACATAGGGCCAGAGCGAATAGAATTCTTTTTCAGTAAAGCGCGAAAGACCGTGGCCGTTTTCAAATGCATAAGTAACTGCGCCCCAGGCGCCGCCTTTGACCAGACAGCACAGGGTAACGATCAATGCCCCCATACCGAAGAGCATCACGAAGAACTGCACAAAGTCAGTCCAGATAACTGCTTTCATACCGCCCGAACCGGTGTAGATAAGCGAAATAGTACCGATCACCAGCACGGTTATCCAGCAGGGCCAGCCGGCGGCGGCTTCAAAGATTTTACCAGTGGTCAGGAGCACGCTCCCGGTATAGAGTATCTGGCCGTAAGTGTTACCGATAGCCGCCGCCAGACGCGCGTATTTATCGTAACGGAACGCCAGATATTCAAACGGGGTGAATGCCTGGATCTTGAAGTAGAAGCGTGTGATCAGCAACACACCCAGCACTCCGATGAACGGCATCACAAAACTGATGATGCCCCAGTCCAGACCGTGGTTGTAGATTTCGCCCGGGCTCATCACCAGACTGTAAGTTGAGAATACAGTCATCAGCATTGATACGGCGATCGGGAAGAACGGCATTTTTCTGCCGCCGAGCAGAAAGTCGGTTGCATCTTTGTTGCGTTTGGAAAAATACCAGCCGATGCTGAGCATCCCCGCAAAGTACAGCACAATAATGCCGTAATCCCACCAGTGAAGTCCGATTTGATTCATTTTTTTTGTTTTTCCTTTCGTTGACTTCTTTTTTGGTTTATTTTGTTTATTTTGTTGTTATGTTTTATTCAATTTACCGGGTACGCACAGTTTCAGCAAATCCGGGTTTTGTGTAGCCGTTTTCAGTATAATAATACTCCAGATCTACACTTTTATTGCTGATGCGCAATACCGCGAATCCCGCCCCGGACCATTCCCGGACGGAAACGATATCTTTATTGAGAAATGCCATCGACTTTGGCATATTTTGGGTGAGATCTTCTTTTCTGCTTTGCAGATCTTTCCACGGTGTGGCAATTACGCTGTTGCTCATAAGCTGGGTAAATTTATTGCCTTTGCGTGCATACTGCACTACATAAAATTCGTGCGAATCGCCGCACAGCAGTATTACATTGTGTTTAAGAAAGAGTTCCAGCAGGCGTTTTACTTTCTCCGGAGATTTTCCGAATTTGCAGCGCGTTGACCCCACCGGCGGAATCAATGCATAGTGCGATGCCACAAAGACCCAGCGGTATTTGCCGCTTTCAGCAAGACTTTTTTCCAGAAAATCAAAGTCGATATCAAGCGAATCGACAAATATATAAAGGTCTTCGCTGTGGACAAATTTATAATTCAGTGATGTTACCTCTTTTTTCAGCTGTCTGCTCAAAAAGGGCAGAATGACTTTACGGTATCCTTCCATACCGCCGTTGCCGCGGGCATCGTGATTGCCGCGCAGGGTGTACACGGGTTTGTTTATTCCGGAAGTAACAACCTGAATGGCTTTCTGCATCTGGCGGGATTTATCTTCAGCGCTGGAGGCATCGCCCTGGATCCAGTCGCCGATCTGGATTACAAAGTCGGAATCATCGAGGTGGCGGCTTTTTGCCGCTTTCAGCATAGCCGGGGCTTTTTTCTGCCATATTCCGGAGTAATAATCAAAATTAAGCTGCTGTCGCGGAGTGTAATTTACTATGCTTTTATCGTGAAAAACAACTTCATCGTAATGCAGATCGCCGAACCACAACACCTTGTAAGAGGTCTTATCTGCGGCTCCAAGTGTCCACATTACTGCAAAAAGCAATATAAATACCAATGTTTTATACATCACTTTACTCCTTTATACATCACTTTACTCCATATATTTTATTGAGAACAGATCCAAAACGGCATTATTCTGCCATTTAAAAAAAAGTGTTCCTGAACAAATATAGGCAATTTTTCTGTTATTTTCAAGTGCTAAATCTGCAAAATGCGTGAAAAAATTTAAGATTGATAACACTTTTTTAACATTTTGTCTTTTTGGACTCTTTTTTGCAGCATTTTCAGTGTGTAAAAAACAAATATCCGGCGCAGTGTTGCCGGGGCATCGCCCGAGTGCATTACGCCGGATATTCAAGCAATATTTATTGATATAGAGTTTTTTCAGGATCTTTTCTTAAGGATCGGCAGTTTTGAGTAACCCCAGCAGAGACCCTGATACTCTTCTTTGGGCAGTTCAGGCCCGAAGATGTGCCAGACGATCATAAAGACCCAGCCCAGCACCAGCCCCGGCAAACCCGCCCAGGTGAACGAAAGCTCGTGTGGAACTCCCGGTTCAATGGCATTTGCCCAGTGGCTGAAGATGTACCAGATTGCTGAAGCACTGGCAAAACCCAGCGGAATAACACTCAATATGCGCCAGGTGAGCTTCCAGCGGCGGTTGTCAGCCTTGATCTGGGAAATGATCAGGAAAATGACAATAGCAGCCAACGGTATCCACACCCAGTTGAAGCTGATCGGGCCGGCATAACCCAATTCGCCGGTTTCTTTAAAGGTGTTGGTGCAGCGTTTGCTGGCACCGTACCAGATCAGGATCGGGTACTTGAATCCATAGAAAAACGCAGTATAACTCCAGAGAAAAATACTGCTGGCTTTGCGCGAAAGAATGGCAAAAACATAGGTGTTGCCCCCGACTCCGACAGCAATGATGCCGAAGATCATAGTAACTTCAACCATTGTCTGCTTGAAATATACATAACTCAATTCCTGCAGCAGACTGAATCCAATGGAGGAAAGACCGATTATCCAGGTGGCTGTTTTCGCAAAACTCAACTGCTGTTCGGAGGTGGCATCTGTCCGGAAGAAACGCATATAATACTCTTTTACCCACACTGCCGCCTGACTGTTGAATATACTTGACAGTGTACTCATTGCCGCTGCCAGCGCCGCTGCCACAAACAGCCCCGGTACCAGCGGGGGCAGTTTGGTTGCCACAAAGCGGAACAGCGCCAGGTCACCGCCAGTAACTACCGGATCCGGATTCTGGGAGTAATAACTGAAAATTGCCAAACCGATAAAGTCCAGCAGAACGCATACCGGCAGAGTAAGGCACGCGCTGGTAAATTGGGCTTTGACGGCATTTTTGATTGAACCGGTTGCCATCAAACGCTGTACTGTCATCTGGCTGGTACCGGTTTCCAGTGCGCCCCAGACGCGGCTCAACAGCAGTGCCCAGAAGTTCAATCTGACATAGGGCCAGAGCGAATAAAATTCTTTTTCCGAAAAGCGTGCAAGTCCGTGACCGTTTTCAAACGCGTAAGTAATGGCTCCCCACGCACCGCCTTTTACCAGAATACACAATGTTATGATCAGCGTAGCCATACCGAAAAGCATTACAAAAAACTGGATGAAGTCGGTCCAGACCACAGCTTTC
Source organism: Victivallaceae bacterium (assembly GCA_045587205.1). Taxonomy (GTDB): domain Bacteria; phylum Verrucomicrobiota; class Lentisphaeria; order Victivallales; family Victivallaceae; genus SIG78. Next base: position 5,298 of record JAZNBV010000107.1, on the reverse strand, counting down.
ATACCGCCGGAACCAGTGTAGATAAGCGATATGATACCGATTACCAGAATCGTCATCCAGCTGGGCCAGCCCGCTGCGGCCTCAAAGATCTTGCCGGTGGTCAAAAGCACAGTTCCGCCATAGAGTATCTGACCGTATGTGCTGCCGAGTGCCGCCAGCAGCCGCGCATATTTATCGTAACGGAACGCCAGATAATCAAATGGCGTAAATGCCTGGATATTGAAGTAAAAACGGGTAAAAAGCATTACCCCCAGTACCCCGATAAACGGCATAATATGACCGGTTATACCCCAGTCCAGACCGTTGTTGTAAATTTCGCCGGGAGTCATAACCAGACTGTAAGTTGAGAATACACTCATAAGCATTGACACGGCAATCGGGAAGATCGGCATTTTCCGGCCGCCGAGCAGAAAGTCGGTTTCATTTTTGTTGCGCTTGGAAAAGAACCATCCCACCCAGATCATTCCTACAAAGTACAGCACAATAATGCCGTAATCCCACCAGTGAAGTCCGATTTGATTCATTGAATTTTTTTCTCCCTTTTTATATTTTTACATCGGTTGTCTGTTTTGAATATAGCACGCCAAAAAGAAAAAACAAGTCTGTTTTATGCTGAAATCGTAACAGAAATTTAAGATTGATAACACATTTTTAAGAAATATGTTATCAAAACAGGTGATTGCAGGTATAAAAAAACATTTTTTACTGTTCTTCGCCCGGCAGATGTCCGAAACGCTCTTTGTAGCGGCGGCAGAAGTAATGTACATAGTTCCAGCCGCACAGCGCAGCCACCTCTTTTATCTGCCAGCGGTGCAGACGCAGCAGCTGGCGGGCGGAATTCAGCCGCACTTCATTAAGGTATTCTATGGGCGTGCAGTTCCAGCCGGAACGGAAGACTTTCTGTATGTAATTGGGCGAAAAATGGGTCCATAACGCTATTTCGCGTATGGAGAGATCGTTGCGGTAGTAATTTTCTCTTATGCACTGGGCGATCACTTCTGCCGGAGAGGGGTGGAGATTTTTGCCCGCTGCCAGCAGCTGACGCAATGTTGAAAGCAGCAATGCTATCAATATTCTGGTATGTTCCCAATCGCACATACTGTTCTGATTAGTGCAAGCCAGCGCTGCTGCCAACTCTGTGTAACTTACCCCCGGAACGTTCATATCGCTGGTAAGTGCAAAAGAGACAATACTGTTTTTGCCGCGGATATAGTATATTTCATCGGCACCTATACGCAATGTCAGATGCCGTATAAGGTCACAGTCGGCAAGTCCTTCGTGCGGCTGCTGCGGCGGCGTGAGCCGCAATCCGCATATTCTGCTGTAATCGACAGTGCCATCCTCATTGAGCGCAAAAAGAATACGCGTTTCAAGCAGATCGTGGATGTGCTTGCGGGGAATGCTGTCATTTTGCGGCCGGGGCGGTTCTTCCGGGTTCTGCAATAAAAACGGCAGATCATCCTGGGTAAGGATGGCTCTGCGGATGATATCCAGAAAATTTAATTCATCGTTCATTGTAACGGTTCCGGCTGTTTATACACTATATATATAGAAATATAAACTTGTTTTCCGGAAAAGTCAAAAAAAATCCTCCGCAAAATTGAATTTTGCGGAGGATCAGACAAGCATTTATGATCTTATCAGATCATCGACGCCCACAATTCGGCATCTTCCAGCTTGGCTTTGACAGCGTTGACAAACGCCGCCGCCATACTGCCGTCGATGACGCGGTGGTCGGCACTCATTGTGATCTTCATAATATTGCGGATCACGATTTCACCGTCACGCACCACAGCGGTCGGTACGCAGCTGGCAACCGCCAGGATACCGCTTTCGCCGGGGTTGATGATCGCGCCGAAGCTTTCCACATTCATCATACCCATATTGGATACGGTGAAGGAGCCGCCCTGCATATCGCTGGGGGAAAGTTTGCCGGAGCGCGCTTTTTCTGCCAGAATACCGGATTCTTCCTGGATCTCATCCAGACCCATCTTGTCGGTATCACGCAGCACCGGAACCACCAGACCATTGTCGATGGAAACCGCCATACCCACATTGATGTGCGGCTTCTTGGTCACGGTATTGCCGTCGCAAACGCTGTTGACCAGCGGAAATTCCTTGAGCGCAAGCGCCACGGCCTTGAGCACAAATACATTCACGCTCAAATTGATGCCGTCAGCCTTCAGCTGTTTGCGGAAATCCATAACATTGTCCATTTCCACAGCTACGGTTACATAGAAGTGCGGAATGGTCTGCTTGCTCTGGCTCAAACGCTGGGCAATGACTTTACGCATAGTAGTCATCGGCTGCGGACGCGAATCGATAGCCACCTTGACGTCGGAGAGAGTGATTCTTCCGTTGTCGCCGGTGCCTTCAATTTCCAGCAGTTCCAGACCTTCGGCCTTGGCCAGATTGAACGCTACCGGAGTGATCTTGCGATCATTGTAACCGGTTGCTTCCAGATAATTCTTCACATCTTTTTCGGTCACGCGGCCGTTGCCGCCGGTACCGTTGACCTTCTTGAGGTCAATGAGGTAATCCTTGGCAAATTTCCTGGCGCGCGGAGAAGCCTTGAGTTTGCCGGCCTTGGCAGGTGCGGGGGCGGGAGCCGCTTTGGGCGCAGCCGGAGCTGCCGCCGGAGCCGCTGCCGGAGCTGCTTTGGGCGCTGCCGGAGCCGCCGCCGGAGCGGGAGCTGCCGCAGGAGCCGGAGCCGCTGCCGGGGCGGGAGCCGCCGGAGCTGCTTCAAGCATATCCGCCGGGATCGCTTCGCCGGCGTCACCGATAATGGCACCGGTGGTCATAACCGGCACTTCTTTACCGGCGGGAACCAGAATCTTGAGGATGGTGCCTTCAAACTGGGATTCGACTTCCAGAACGGCTTTGTCGGTTTCCACTTCAAAGATCACATCACCTTTTTTGACGGTATCGCCTTCTTTAACTTTCCAGTTATCGATCACAACAGTCTCTTCGGACTGTCCGAGTTTCGGAATCGGAATTTTAGTTGCCATAATGAGTTATCTCCTCAAATTACAGCGTTGCCTTGACAGCAGCGGCAATGTCGTCGGCAGTCGGCAGGAAGACCTTTTCCAGCGTGACAGCCTGCGGAGCAATACCGTTCTTGGCACCGACCTTGAGCACCGGGGCATCCAGATCATCAAAGCAGTTGGCAACCACCTGCGAAACGACTTCACCGGTGAAACTGCCGATATCAACGCACTGGCTGACCACTACGCAGCGGCCGGTCTTGCGGACAGAGGCAAACACGGTTTCCCAGTCAAACGGAACCAGAGTACGCACGTCGATAACTTCAACATTCACACCTTCAGCCGCCAGTTTATCAGCAGCTTTCTGCGCATCGGTCACTGCCGGACCCCAGCAGACGATGGTGGCATCATCACCGGCGCGGACAATGTTCGCTTCGCCGAACGGGATCAGGTATTCTTCTGCCGGAACCACGCCCTTGACATTGTAGAGCAGCTGGCCTTCAACGAACACCACCGGGTTGTTGGTACGGATAGCGGTCTTGATCATACCCTTGGCATCATAAGGATTGGAGGGATATGCAACATAGGTGCCCGGAATGTGGGCAAACATACTTTCCAGACTCTGCGAGTGCTGACCGCCGTAACCCTTGCCGCCACCGACGCTGCAGCGGACAACCAGCGGCACTTCAGTGGAGGCACCGGTCATATAGTGCCACTTGCCGGCCTGGTTGGCAATCTGGTCGGAAGCCATCAGGGCAAAGTCCATATACATAAGTTCGGCAACCGGACGGTAACCGGTCATAGCCATACCCACGGCGGCACCGCAGATACAGGCTTCAGAGATCGGGGTGTTGAACACACGGTCACGGCCGAAACTTTCGAGCAGACCCTTGGAGAGTTTGAACGCCCCGCCGTAATCGGCAACGTCTTCACCAAAGAGCACCACGCGCTTGTCGCGCATCATTTCTTCCATCAGACCTTCCTTGATGGCGTCGCGATAGTTCACGCGGCCGTCGGCATCGCGCTTGACCACCGGAAGCGGTTCGTCAATGGTGACATTGCTGTATTCAGCAGGCACTTCGTCGCAGAAAGTGTCGGTGTACATATGCTTGATAACGTCAGCCGGATCCGGATCAGCGGCATCCGCAGCGCGACGGGCGGCGCGGGCATTACGGTCGGCGACTTTCTTTTCGAGGGCAGCGAGTTCTTTTTCGCTGGCGATCTTGCCGGCAATGATTTCAGCGCGGAAGCAGGGAACCGGATCGACTTCCTGCCAGCGGGCTTCTTCTTCGCGGGTACGGTATTCGTTACGCGGGTCGGAAAGGCTGTGACCATAGTAACGGTAGCTGTCGAGTTCCAGCAGCACCGGACCTTCGCCCTTGGCGATGGTTTCCTTGGCGCGCATAATAGCATCGCGGACAGCCATCGGGTTCATACCGTTGATGACTTCGGCGTGCATATTGTCGTTGTCAAAACCGGCGGCACGGCGGGCCAGATGGTCAAGGCCGTTGACTTCGCCGTCAGCGCGGCCGGTCATACCGAAGTGGTTGTTAACAATGATGAAGATCAGCGGCAGACCGAACTTGGTCTTGGCCAGCGGACCATTGAACTGATCCTGGGCGGCCCAGTTCAGAGCTTCCAGCACCACACCGTTGGCATACGCACCGTCACCGGCAAAGGTGGCGACCACGCGGCCCTGGTAAGCCGGATCGATACGGCAGGTCATAGCCGCACCGGTGGCGATCGGCACACCGCCGCCGACGATGGCGTTGGCACCGAGGTGGCCTACGCGGAAGTCTGCAATGTGCATACCGCCGCCGCGTCCTTTGCCGTAACCGTCTTCTTTACCGAAAAGTTCGGCAATGGTACGGAAAACGTGATCTTCCATAACCGCATCGCGCAGTTCTTCGCCCTTGAGCGAAGCATATTCCGGGCAGCGCGCCTTCATATCTTCTTCGCTCATACGCTTGATGGCGTGGAAACCCTTGGCGATACTGTCGCCGTGACCGCGGTGGGTGGAGGTAATAAAGTCAGTGATGTTCAGCACACTGCAGACACCGGCGGCGGTAGCTTCCTGACCGATGGAGAGGTGAGTCGGACCGCGATAGTCGTAGTCGCTGATGATTTCATAAGCACCGGTACGGCACTTGAGGATCATTTCTTCGAATTCGCGGATGGTCAGCATGGATTCGTAGATTTCCAGGACTTCAGCTTTGGTGATTTTCTTTGCTTTGTATTCAGCGGCAACACTGGAGTCGTACTGATAAGCAGGAATGCTGTTCAGCTTGATGGTCGCCTTTTTGAAACACGGAGC
>JAZNBV010000106.1:0-4993 GCA_045587205.1 Victivallaceae bacterium | reverse complement strand
ATCAGCTGATTGCCTTTTTCTTTCAGTTCAAAATTGAAATCACCATAGTCGCAACCTCCATACAGTTGGAGACTGTTATTTTCGCCCAAATACAAAGTGCAATCGTTCAAATCTATTACATCATCCCAATCGAAGCCGGATTTTTTGGTGGCAAGCAGGAAATCTCCCGTCATGCCGTAATCAAAGTTGATATTCAAATCCACCGCATCGCCCAAATCCTTGGTAACATCCCACAGCGATTGTTTTGCCTGCGATTTGTCATTAAGGATAAGTTCGACTGTTTCGACTCCATCCATGCTGCCAACGAGCTTGGAACCGGATTCAATGGAAACCTTGTCAGAATCAGCGGTACTGCCGGTGCGTATATTTCCGGTGATCTTGCTTTTACCGGTAATGGATATATTATTGTCACCATATACAGCATATACAGCATAAGCATAGTCAGCTTGGGCTTTATCGGTAACCTTGGCAGTGATCACAGCATTATCTAAAATCAAGTTACCTCTGGTTATCTTAATCCCACTTGCATAATCTTTACCGGTTACGGAAATATTTGCCGAACAGACTATCTCATTCTTTTCATTGCCCTGATCATCTGTGTCACTGAATCTATAGGCTTCGATTCCGTAGGCAGATCCATTTTTGGACTTTACTGTAATACTGCCTTCAAGGCGGTTATTCTGACAACCGGAAACTGTGTGAATATTGCTTGCAACAGACATTCCATAAGCTTCAGAATAACCACTGACCGTGATTTTGCCCAGGTGCAAACCGTCTTTATCCACGATCAAATTGCCGTCAGCAGAATCATAAAACCCAATACCGTATGCCTTGTTATTGCTGCTGGTAACAGAGAGATTCATTTTGCTCATATCATTGACTTGGAAATCTTTGCTCGAATAAAAACCGTAAGCAGTTCCGGTTGCCGAAACTTTGATTGCATCAGAAATCTTATTGGCAGTAAAAGCGTCTGCGCTGTGGAAAGCATAACTTCCATAAGAGGTATTTTTATTACTGCTTTGGGCGGTAATGGTTTTGTTGCCGGAAATATTGCCGACATTGATACTGCCCCCGTTCACAGTGTATAATCCATAAGCTTCGGCATTGTACCCATTGGCAGAAATGTTCCACGCACCGGTAATATCATCAGCAGAAATATCACCTTGAGCGTACACTGCTATGGCACAAACTATGCCCTTATCCCGATTTTTATTTTGAGCTGAAACCTTCAATTTACTGGAAAATGTGCCGATGAATCCAAGAGTTTGTTCCATACTTTCCTGATAAATCGCATAGGACATGATGCTTTCATTACCATTCCCCGTGGCTTGGGTCGTAATTGCGCCGGAAAGATTGGTGATCGTTGCCGAATTTTCGGCGAAAATACCATACGCTTCTGCCCTGGAATCGCTTTGTGCCGTCACCTGAACAGAGCCGGTATTTTTGCCGCCTAATATGAGGTCGGAAGCCGTATTATATAAATCATTGCCAGCCGAAATACCGAACGCCTTGACATTGTATTTATCTTTGGCATTAACTGCAATGGAGCCGCTGAAGCCGTCAGTGATTACTAAATCATCGTTGCCATCTGTAATCAATGCTGCAGCACGGCTGCAGTAGCTGTAATCAGCATTACCGGTGCTTTTTACGGTGATCTTACCGGTAAGTTTTTCCAGAGTCAGAGACTCGGCGAAGATCGCGTAAGTTGTCGCCGTATTACCGGAACAATCATTTGTGATATTGAATTTGCCGGAAATATTTCTGGCAGTAAAATCTCCGGTTTTCATCCCATATACGGCAAGCTCTCCATACGCTTTGCCTGAAACTGTGAAATTGCCGGCAATATCTGTTGCGGCACAATTAAGCCCCTGTGCGGTGCAATCCAAATCTGCGGCAATGATTCCATAGACTTCAAGATTTCCAACGCCGGTGTTTTGCCCCGAAACGGTTACATTCTGCAAAAACCTGCCGCCCTGAATTTTCAAAGCGGTATTTTTCATATTATAACCGGCAACTGTGCTTAAAGTTGAACCTTTACCGGAAACTTTCAGCATTTTTGCCGCATTGTTGGAAACAAGCGTAAATTTTTCAGCAATTGAAGAAAAAACACCGTAAGCGTTGCTGAAATCCTTTAAATCAACGGTAATATTGTTATCCAACACCAGAGTATGTTGAGTCAAACCGGCATTTATGGCAGTAAAACCGTTTTTAACAGTCAAATCAGCTTTGTTGGTAAAAACTGTATATTTTTTGTGGAGAGAGTAATCTCCGGCAGCTTTTTCCTGAATAACTTCAGCATCATCACTTAAAGCATTATTGAGCATAGCCTTTACATAAAGATTGTTGCCCTTTTTGTAGAGTTCATAGGTATAAAGTTCATTACCTTGGCTAAGATTTTTCTGCATTGCATCAAACTGTGCATTGCTGAATAACTTTGTCCAGTCAATGTCATTGCTTTTACTGATAATCTTGAAATCACCCAGCAAACCGAATTCCACGGAAATACTTGTATAGGTTTGCGAAGTAATACCACTTGCCTGCCACATGACATTGTTCTTTTTGGAGGCATCATTGATATTCAAACTCAAACTCGTTACACCGCTGAAACCGCCAATTACCCTGGAACCGGAATCCATATAAACCGTATCATTACCCTGGCCGGTACGGATCAAGCCGGTCAATACAGAATTGCCGGTGATCGTAATTATATTCTTTTGGGAATCTTCTGTATACAAGACAAAAGCATTCTGCTTATAGTCTTTGCCGGTAACTTTAGCGGTGATTCTGGCATTATCCAGAACCAATGTCCCGGATCCCAAATATATTCCGCAGGCCTCTGTTTTTCCGGTGGCAGTTATTGTATTGCTGAATACAATATTTTCTGAAACCGAACTCAATTTGATACCGGTGGCATAACCTTCTTTAGAAGTTGCCGTGATAGAACCTTCAACACGGCTGCGGCTGCCGTTATACGCAGTGATCGTATCGGCAGACAAGCCAATTGTCCCCAATTTCCCGACGGCTGAAACATTGCCGAAGTTAAAGACCGGTGAACCAAGAATAAAACCATCGTTTTCATCATATTCACCGTTTTCCACATTTATTGCACAAGCTGAATAGTCGCTGCTGGTAACGGAGAGCTTCATTTTGCTCATGTCGTTTGTTTTCAAGGAATTTTGTGCAAAAAATCCGTAAGCCACCCCTGTTGCTGAAACAGTGATTTTATCAGAGATCCTGCCGGCGGAGACATCATAGCCCCGGAAACCACAAGCCTCTCCACCGGCAGCGGTATTGTAACTTTTGGCAGTAATGCTCTTATTGCCGGAAATATTGCCGCAAGTCACATTATCATAAACCTCAATACCATAGGCTTCGGCAACATAACCTTTGGCGGAAATATTCCACACTCCGGCAAGGTCATCCATCATAAGTTCGTCTTCACGAGAACAAATCCCGCAGGCAATGGCGTCTTCAGCCGTTTTATTTTTGTTTTCTGCAGAAATATTGAGTTTACCGGAATAATCGCCGTAACAAGTTATCCCATAATATCTGGAATAAAATCCGTATGCTTTGGAATCGCTGTCTGAATTGACACCCGCAACCGATTTACAAGTTATATTGCCGGAATAATTTGTCAGAGTGATAAGATCCTCAGCCTTAAAACCGTAACTCTCACTGGACAGCCCCCCTTGGGCGGTCACAGAAATGGAACCAGTTGATTTGCCTTGCAACTCGATTCGGGTCGATGAAAAAGCATAGGCGTAAACGTCACTTCCGGCGGCATTGCTTTTTACATTCATCGAACCGGTAAAGCCGCGACTTACAGACAAAGCTGCCGTCTTGAATCCATAGGCATAACCGTCGTCGGTATTGCTTACAGCTGTTATATCAAATTTGCCGGAAAGTTTTTCTGATGTGAACGCAGAGCATCTGACTCCATAACTTTCTGCTTCTCTCTTGGATGCTGTTGAGGCAATTTTGAATTTTCCGGAAATATCTTTTGCAGAAAAATCGACAATAGTATAAATGCCATAGCTGTTTGCATTATATTCAGCTTTACTGGTAACAGTAAAATTTCCTCTGAAATCGGCATTTGACTTCAAATAGTCAGCTTTAATTCCATCTGCATAGGCATCCGATGATGTGCAGACCGCTGAAATATTGAAGTTGTGCAGCATAACAGAGCCGCCGATCAGCAAAGACATGCCATCGCTTAACCAACCATACGCATTACAGTCAGAAGAAGTTTTCAGGGTAACTTTGGTAGTTTTTGCCGCATTGTTGGAATAAATGGCAGGTTTTTTATCCGAGTTACTCTTAAGTAAATCAAGCCCGCTGATTTCATCATAAGAATTATTACAAGTCAAAGTTATGTTATTGTTCAGCACTATATGGCGGGAAACATAATCATTGGAAACAGAAACTGCATACTCTTCATCTTTTAAAGAAATATCAGCCCTTGATGTGAACGTTATATAAGGACTCTTAACATCATTGTCGAATTCAGTTGCATAATTGAGTTTGGAATCGTAAATCATCTTTCGCCTCCAATTTTTAGAATATGCTGAACTATTGCTAAAATATTCTGTTTGAATAGCTAACGGTTATGATCTATCACCTTATACATGCTTTTTCAAATAAAAAAAATGATTTTCCCATTATTTTTTCAATGCCCCAATTTTTTGTGCAGGAACGAGTTTTTAATACAAGTACTGAACGGGTCTGCGGATATCTCAAGAGCGTTGAGGGGGGGCAAGTCCCCCTCGAAATCTGTAAAAGTTATAGAAAACGGCGATTTTAGAGGTTTCGACTCATTTTCAGCGGGTCGGATTACAGGTTTCAGAAGTGGCACTTGGCGAAAGCATGTCCGGAACCGGTTTTGAGGTATGCTTCAAATGCCGTAGCCTTTTCTTTGGTTTCAAAGGCGAAATATGCTTCAACTTTCCAAGGTTTGAACTTTGAGGTATGGGGAACTTCACCGGCGTTGTGTTTG
>JAZNBV010000105.1:0-7440 GCA_045587205.1 Victivallaceae bacterium | reverse complement strand
GGTGCAAGTGACAAATAACTCAAAGCCCGTATCGGGCTGCCGGTACCATCGCCTTGAAGGCGTGGTGCATACCACCGGCCAAGCCGGTGGTTTTGATTTTTATTTTGTCAAACCGCAGCAGAGTATTTTAGTTTTTTTCTTGCAATAGCGTGATTTTTTACAGAAAAAAAAAATATTGCAATTTACTTATAATAAACAAGTTGGGGTTGCTTTTATTGTTTCAATAAAAGCAACCCCGGCGAAAGTTTTTGGAAAATGGGGTGTGGGGAAAAGAACCTTTTTTCAAAAAGGTTTTTTCCCCACAAAACAGTTTTGCAACATCCCTTGTTTTTTTATATCAGAATTTTTTCAATCAAACCAGTGCCAGCTCCAGCGGCCGTCGTGACTGGACTTTTCGATGGTGCGGATAATGTAAGAGATTATTGCCGATACACCAGCCACTCCCCACGCCCAGAAGATTATCTCGCGGGCAGTTTCAAGAGTCAGAAAAAGTGAAATAATCCCGGTTGCAATTCCCAACCAGGTCAACACCCAGAAAAATACACAGAAGAATCCGGGCTTATAGATTTTCTTTTCGTTACATTTCATAATTCAAAACATCTCCGTATCTTGGATAAAAAAACCTCCGGCGGAGTTCCGTCGGAGGTTTGGCAATGCTTTATTACGCCTTACAAGTTGCCAAGAGCGTTGAGCAGTACACCGGCGGCAACAGCCGAACCGATAACACCGGCAACGTTCGGGCCCATAGCGTGCATCAGAAGGAAGTTGCTGGAATCAGTTTCCAGACCAACCTTATTGACCACACGGGCGGCCATCGGCACAGCGGATACACCGGCAGCACCAATAAGCGGGTTGATTTTTTCCTTGCTGACCAGGTTCATTATTTTAGCAAAGATAACACCGGTTCCGGTACCGACACTGAACGCCACCGCACCCAGCACCAGAATACCCAGAGTCTGGGGCTGCAGGAACTGGTCAGCAGAAAGCTTGGAACCGACCGAAAGACCGAGGAAGATGGTCACAATGTTGATCAATGCATTCTGGGCAGTCTGATTGAGGCGTTCCACCACACCGACTTCTTTCATAAAGTTACCGAACATCAACATACCGATCAACGGAGCGGCATCCGGCAGCAGCAGTGCACACATAAGAGTGATCAGCAGCGGGAAGCAGATTTTTTCGATTTTCGGCACGCTGCGGAGCTGCTTCATCTTGATCTTGCGTTCTTTTTCAGTGGTCAGCAGCTTCATAATCGGCGGCTGGATGATCGGCACCAGAGCCATATAGCTGTACGCGGCAACCGCAACAGCACCCAGCAGCGACGGCGAAAGCTTGCTGCACAGGAAGATCGAGGTCGGGCCGTCGGCACCACCGATAATACCGATTGAAGCGGCATCTTTCAAGTTGAAATCGATACCGATGCAGGAAAGCACCAGCGCACCGAGCAGTGCAAAGAAAATACCGAACTGGGCAGAACCACCCAGCAACGCAGTCTTGGGGTTAGCCAGCAGCGGGCCGAAGTCAGTCATAGCACCGACCCCCATAAAGATCAGCAACGGAAACACGCCGCTGTTGATACCGACTTCATAAACCATTCCCAACAAACCGTTAGGTCCGGAAATGCCGGCCAGCGGGATATTGCTCAACAATGCACCGAAACCGATCGGCAGCAGCAGCAGGGGTTCAAATTCTTTGACCACTGCCAGATAGAGCAGCACGATCGCAACAACGATCATCAGGACCTTACCCCAGCCGAGGATCCAGTCGCCGCTGCCCTGACGGAGCAAGTCAGATATACCGGTGCTTGCCCACAGACCTTTGAACATATCAGACATAGCCCCCAGACGCTGCTGCGCAGTACCGGCTTCCACCGAATCGTGCGCCAGCAACAGCGGGCAGAAGGTACCGATGTATTCATTGGGCTGGATCAATTCAGCACTCTTGTAGGCGCGGCTGAAATCAGTAAAACTACCGCCCATATACATCTTTACCTTTGCCTTGGAACGGCCGGGAATATTAAGAATCATCAGTTCCGCACCATCTTTGAGCGGAACATTTTTTACACCGGTCCAGCTGTAAATACGGGCAGGTTTGCTGCCGGTATAAACCAGGCGGATGGAACCGTCTTTCTGCTCAAACGCGGCAAAGAGTTTATCACCGCGGGTGTAACTCATCTGCGAATCAGCAACACCGCAGAGCTTGACTTCTTTCTTTTCGGCAGCAAACGCGCACACAGCCATTACTGAAAGTGCAATCACTGCTGCAAATTTCATCATAGATTTCATTGTAAAATACCTCATTCCATTGTGGCAACAACATCATCGGCGGCAAGCACTGCACCGGCTTCGACTTCGATAGAAGCAATGGTACCGGCCTTATCAGCCTTGATTTCCTGTTCCATTTTCATAGCTTCCATAACCAGGATCACATCGCCTTCGGCAACAGTGTCACCGGCAGCCGCAACCACCTTGACAACGGTACCCGGAAGCGGGGTCTTGATAACGTGACCACCGGCGGCTCCGGCAGCGGCAGGAGCATCTGCTGCGGCGGCAGCCGGAGCTGCACCTTCAACAGTGATGGTGGCAACAACATCATCGGCAGCAAGCACTGCACCGGCTTCAGCGGGCAGACTGGCAATGACACCGGCCTTATCAGCCTTGATTTCCTGTTCCATTTTCATAGCTTCCATAATCAGGATCACATCGCCTTCGGCAACGGTGTCGCCCACAGCAACGACCTGCTTGACAACGGTACCCGGAAGCGGGGTTTTGATTTCGTGGATACCGCCGGCAGCCGGAGCAGCAGAGGCAACCGGAACAGCAGTACCTTCGGCAACGTTGACTTTGTAAGCTTTGCCGTTGACTGTAGCAGTGTAGGTATCGCCATTGGCATCAACTTTGACCGCCACAGCTTTGCCGTCAACGGTTGCAGTGTAGGCACCGCCCTTGGCAGCGCTCTTGGGTTTATCGGCTTCCTTGTAACGGATACCCATCGGCTTATTGCCTTTGAGGAACTGCAGACCTTTTTCGTCGCAGGTACCGACAATGAAGATATTTTCTTCGGTCACCGGCAAACCGGCTTCTTCCAGACGCTTGGTCATTGCCGCCACGCCCAGTTTGGGGTTGCGGTCGTTGATGGAGTGGACATCTTCAGTAGTGGGTTCAAGGCCCAGCTGTTCGCTGGCGAGCTTGACGATTTCCGGATCCGGAGCGGCCGGGGTCTTACCGAAGTAGCCCAGCACCATCTTGCCGTAACCTTCGGTAATTTTCTTCCACGGGCCCTGCATAGCATTGGCAAACGCCTGCTGGAAGTAGAACTGGCTGACCGGGGTAACGGAGGTGCCGAAACCACCCTTGGCAACCACTTCGCGCATCGCGGCGATGGCGTCGTCGTACTTATCCAGACAGTTGTTGTCGCGCATCATCTGGGTATTGGCAGTCAAAGCGCCGCCCGGCATCGGGGAGAAGATGATCTTGGGACTGACTTCCATTGATTCCGGCGGAATGAAGTATTTGCTCATACAATCTTCAAAGACCTTTTCAGCCTTGATGATTTTTTCAGGATCGATACCCATATCGAATTCAGTACCGCGCAGACGGTGCCACATAACCAGAATATCAGCTTCGCAGGTACCGCCGGACATCGGGGCCATTGCCAGGTCGATGATATTGGCACCGCCTTCGATAGCCGCCATATTGCAGGCAACAGCACTGCCGGCAGTATCGTGAGTATGGAACTGAATGGTCACATCAGCACCCAGCAGTGCGCGGGCCTGTTTGATGGTTTCATAAACGGTCTGCGCAGTGGCAGTACCGGAAGCATCTTTGAATGCAACGCTGTCGAACGGCACACCGTCATCAAGGATCTTGCGCAGGCTGTCGATGTAAAATTCCGGGGTGTGAGCATAGGATTCATTCAAGCCGGGGGGCAGACTCATCATAGTAACAGTAACCTGATGTTTGCAACCGTGCTTGGCAATGCAGCGGCCGGAAACCGCCAGGTTGCGCACGTCGTTGAGAGCGTCAAAGTTACGGATGGTGGAAACACCGTGCTTTTTGAACAGCTTGGCGTGCAGATCGATCATATCAGTGGACTGACTGATCAGACCGACCACGTTGGCGCCGCGGCTGAGGGTCTGCAGATTAACATCCGGACCGACCACTTCGCGGCACTTGTCCATCATATCAAAAGCGTCTTCCTGGCAATAGAAATAAAGACTCTGGAAACGGGCACCGCCGCCGATTTCAAAATTATCGATACCGGCTTCCTTGGCAGCCTGCAGAGCGGGCAGGAAGTCTTCGGTCTTCACGCGAGCTCCGACGCAGGACTGGAAACCATCCCGGAAAGAGCAATCCATAAAACTGATTTTTTTCATTGTGATTCCTCGATTTATATATTCTTGATATTGTTATGTTATTTGCTGATATGAGCCTTTACCGCAGCAGCGGCAACCGCGGCAACCGCGGCATCGTTACCGGCGGCTTTCTTTGCCGGAGCGGCTTTTTTGGCAGGAGCGGCAGGTTCCAGAAAACCTTTCTTGCCAAGCGGAGCGAGAAGTTTGCTCAAGAGATTCATCAGGAATACCATCAGAATCAGAAAGACGTACACGGCAACCATACCCATAACCATGAGTTTGACACCGTCGAGCAGAAGCTGCAATTTTTCTGACATAAACTGTCCTTTGTTTTTTTGTGTGCCAAAGATGCAATGGATTTTTCCTTGCATCAACAGCGGTTGTTATTTGTTGGTTTTAATTTCAAATCTGCAATCAGGAACGCTTACGCTTTTCCAATGCCCTGCGCACCGACTGACGGTTCACGCTGACATCGCCGCAATAGTAGTTTCTTATTGAGCCTTGAGCATCTCGCATCACCAAAGCTCCATCCGGAGCTATCCCGGCGGCGGTACCGTATGCAACTTGCTGATTCCCAAGCTCCAATACCAATTCCATACCTACAAGATCATTGCGTTTGCGCCACAGATCAAAAAGATCCGCACTATGGGCTATTCCCATAATATAATACATTTGGGCGTATTTTGCCAATTCAGAAGCAAATTTTTCAGGATTTATTTTGCCGTCTCCGACACAGGCTGCCGGCTTGTCAATCGCGGCAATTTCATCTGCGGATAAATTAAGATTGACTCCCAGCCCCACAGCTATACAGCACTTGCCGTCACTGGCAGTGGTTGTTTCAGAAAGTATTCCGGCAACTTTACACTCATCAATATATAAATCATTGGGCCACTTGAGCCATACCGGAGCTTCCGGAGCAAGTTCTTTCAAAGCATCCAATGCAGCTAATGATACAACCATTGTTCCAAGAAAAGGATTGGTAAGTTTTTTCAAAAGCAGCGTACCGGAAAAGTTACCTTTTTCTGAAACCCACTTCCGGTCCAGCCTTCCCCTGCCCGCAGTTTGGATATCAGCACAAACCAGCGCACCGTCAGGCAGTTCGTTGCAATGATCTTTGGCATAAGTATTCGTAGAATCAACCTCTGCAAGGCGCAGAATGGTTATCTTTATATTGCCATCTCCAATCGTGCTGTCCTGCATAAAAATCACTGCCCTTCTTTTGGCAGATTATCTTTGCGAGCTCTTACCTGCCGGAAAAATTCCTTGATCAAAGCACCGCATTCATCAGCCAGCACTCCGCCTTTGACCTCTACATTCCACAGCATTCCGGAAAAACCGGTAATATCCAACGCCGACCCGCACGCACCGGAGCGCGGATCCGGCAAGCCGTACACAACTCTTTTCACCCGGGCATTGACACAGGCACCGGCGCACATAGCACAGGGTTCTTTGGTAACAAACAGTTCCACATCCTCCATCCGCCAATCCCCCAGCGCGGCGGCCGCTTGAGTCAGAGCTAATATCTCGGCGTGCGCAGTGGCATCTTTCAGACTCTCCACCTGATTATACGCTCTGCCGATAATTTTGGTCCCCTGCACCGCCACAGCTCCGACCGGAACTTCACCGGCGGCAAAAGCATTGTGTGCCTCCGCCAGCGCCCGGAGCATAAAATATTCATCGTTAAGCAGACTTCTCACTTGATTCTGACCTCGGAATCAGTAACTACATTTTTAGTGCGCCAGAAGCGGAATCTGACATAGCTGTTCTGATAGTTGTAGTAAAAAGCGATTTCATCGCCATATTCAACGCTTTTAGTGATCAGCGCATCAGCCGGGTCAAATATCTGTTCAAGCGTTTCCAGAGTACGGGTAAGCGAAAAATCCACTCCTTCCGCCAGGCGCTTTGCCGCCAGATATTTCTCCTGTGAATTGGGCCGGATACTACGGTTTTTGAGCACCTTGATTTCCGGCGCAAATACCGTAAGCACTTCAATATCTTCCGACAGCATCTTTTGAGATTCCTGATTGATGCATCCGGCAAGTCCTGCGGTCAACACTGCCGCAATAAGAATAAAAAACTTTCTGACCATAACTGTAATCTCCTTGATAATTCACTGCATATTTTACAACCTGTAAGCATTATTTTCAAGTTTTGAAGCAGATTTTTTTCAAAAATAGACTTTTTTAATAAAAAAAGAGTAATAAAGGCTTTGACTTTTCCGGTAATTGGGTTATAGTGATAGGGTGTGTAACTTTTTATCAGCAGAGCTGCTCTGCGGTAAAACAACAAAATAAAAACAAACAAAGGCAGAAAAAATGAAACCTTTCAGCAAGATCTCTCCCGATTGGTGGGACTACACGACGCTGGATCGCGAAATCCTCGATGAAGCGGCAAAAATCACTATCGACACGCTCAAGAGTTACGAACGCCCCGGCTTCAAGATCAATATCTACGATACTTTGCAGGAATTCTATGCTGCAGAAGCATTGGAATATGTGAAGGTCTGGAAGCAGGCCACCCCCTCCAACCCCGTAGGTCTCTGCGGCCCCATCGGCCCGACCGAACAGCTGCCGATCGTTGCTGAAATCGTCAACGCGCTGGATATCAACCTCAAGAACTGCCATTTCTGGGGTATGGATGAATGGATGGTTGACGGCAAGGCTGCCGATATGAACTTCCCGCTGGGCTTTGCCAAAGCGGATATGGAACTCTGCTTCAACCGCATCCGTCCGGAACTGCGTATGCCGATGGAAAACCTGCACTTCCCCAGCGAAGATCCTACCGAATACATCAAGTCCTGGGATCAGGCCCGCTGCCTTCTGATGCAGGGCGGTCAGGGTGAAACCAAGCACTGGGCGTTCAACGACCCCGTCAAACGCGCCGGTCAGTACAAGGATGAACCGCCGACTCCGGAAGAATACCGCAAGCTCTCCACCCGTCAGGTGGAACTGCACCCGATCACTCTGATCCAGAATGCCCGTACCTCCGGCGGCGGCACCGTGCAGAATGTTCCGACCGCAGCTGTTACCGTCGGTCCGGTGAAGTCGGATCGTAGCCATGTCGTTCTGTGGGCCAAGGAGTTGGCC
>JAZNBV010000104.1:0-20799 GCA_045587205.1 Victivallaceae bacterium | reverse complement strand
CAAATGGAATTTTATTTTTGAATACATTTGAACTCAAAAACAAGGATTTGACAAAAGAGGGTAGCTTTTTTCAAGAAATACCAAGCTCAAACTATGTCCCAAAACACCATTTTTAAAAAATTATGGGATTTCTGTGAAAATAAACTGCAGTTTCAAGTGGTATCCTGGGGGTACGAAAAAAATAACGCTGACACACCGTTTTCAGCAGAAGAGCAATTAAAAATTCCGCTGGAAAAAAGTGTTTATTTTAAAGTAAAGTATCAAGTTCCGCCGGAACAGCAAATGAGAATGTGGCTGAATGCGCAAACCTCATACGTAGGCAGCTTTGCCCATATCGGTAAAGGCACCGGTGAGTTTACAGCAGTTCTCCGTGCCAGAAAACCGGCACGAGAAAACAAACTGCAGATTAAAATAAGCCTTACGCTGCCTGAAAGCAAATCAACCCTGGCAGCCGAACTTCCGTGCAACATAATCTGGGGTGATATCGAATAACCGGCATTTCCCTGCCCTCTGGGTGAGTAACGCAAGGCAACTCCTTAAAAAATCTCTGTGGTATGGTAAAACCATAACACAAAAAACGCTGAAAAAAAAGAACTGGCGGAAAATTTATTTTCCAGACAGTTCTTGTTCAGCGTTAGAGATTTTTTAATGGCAACCCCACAGAGATTCGAACTCCGACTAAATGAACCAAAATCATTTGTGCTACCATTACACCATAGGGTTGCTTCAGGATATAATTTAATACATTTTTTGAAAAAATCCACTAAATGAGCAAAAAAATTGACCTTTTTAACTCTTTAAGCTTTAATAGAGTTGACTTTTTACCCGGCAAAGGTTATTTTATTGAATGGTTCAATAAACAAGGGTATTAAATTATGTCACCGGTAATATTTTCGTTTGGAAATTTTTCGTTGCGCTGGTATGGGGTGCTTGCAGCTCTTGGTTTTCTGGCGGCACTTTTTTTGATGCAGATCAACCGCAGACACGCCAGACTTTCCAGTGATCAGGTTACAAATATTGTTATGACCGGGATGATTTCCGGAGTGATTGGCGCGCGTATATTTTATGTTGTGCAGAATTGGAACTACTACAAACTTCATCCGGAATCGATCATCCGTATCGACCAGGGAGGATTGGTCTTTTACGGAGGCTTTATTCTGGCATTGATTATGCTGATTTTTTACATTCGCAAATTCTGCAAAACCGATGTGGTGCGGGTGTTGGATATTATGGCACCGGCATTGCCGGCGGCACACGCACTGGGACGGATCGGGTGTTTTTTCAACGGCTGCTGTTACGGGAAACCGGCTCAAATCTTCTGTGCGGTAAGTTATCCGGCAGGCAGTGAACCGTTTAAACATTACGGTCCTATGCCGCTGCATCCGGTACAGCTTTACGAAGCAGCGCTGAATATAATTTTATCGCTGTTGCTGTGGTGGCTTTTACGCAAATACGGCAAACGCGGCGTAACTATGGCTGCCTATATTTCTGCCTACGGCATATTGCGTTTTCTTGATGAATTTTTCCGCGGCGATCACTCGGATTTTGTGCGTGGTTTTACCCCGGCACAGGTCATCGGCTTTGGTATGATCCCGCTGGGGCTGATACTGCTGATAAAATTTCTGCGTGCGCCGGCAGATGATTTACGCAAAGAAGAACCGGTAAAATGAAGCGTAAACTCACTTTGACTCCCGCTGATGCCGGAATGCGGATTGACCAGTATCTGGCAAGGGAAATGGCGGAACAATCGCGCAGTTTTCTGCAAAAACTTATCAAATCCGGCAAAGTTGTGCTCAATAATGAAGTTGTTGCAAGCAGCAAATCACCACTGCCAGTTAATGGGGTTATTTATGTGGATCTACCGGAAATAACGGTTTCAGACACCCCTGAACCGGAGGAATTCACCTTTGAATTGCTTTACGAAGACAACTTTATGGCAGTTATCAATAAGCCGCCGGGCGTGGTGGTTCACCCTGCCCCCGGTAATCCCGATGGCACAGTTGTCAATGCCATATTGAGCAGATACCCGGAATTGCGTTCTGCAGAACTCCCTGACGGCAGCCGCCCCGGAATCGTTCACCGGCTGGATAAAGATACTTCCGGCTGTCTGGTGGTAGCAAGAACTGCGGCGTCCCAAGCGAAACTCTGCGCAGCTTTTGCTGAACGGCAAACGGCAAAAACCTATCTGGCACTGACCGTAAACGCCCCCAAATCGCCGCGCGGCAGGATCGAAAATCTCATTGGCAGACATCCGGTCAACCGCCAGAAAATGGCAATAGTTAAAAATAATGGAAAAGTTGCAGTAAGCGAATACGAAGTACTTGGTTCAGCAATAATCAATACGCTCAAAGTATCCTTGATCAAAGTGCGTATTTACACCGGCAGAACCCACCAGATACGCGTGCATCTGGCAAGTTTGAACTGCCCGGTATTGGGCGATGAGCTTTATGGCGGAGTCCGCAGTGCCTGCCCGGTTCCGCGCCAGATGCTCCACGCCTGGAAATTGCAGATACCGCACCCGGTCAGCGGAGAAATATTAAAAATGCAAGCCCCCCTGCCCGAAGATTTCAAATCTATGTATGAATCTTTGCTGCAGGCACAGCAGCTGCAATAAAAAACCCGGCAGCTGTTCGGCATACCGGGCACTACGCATTCTGCAATCAATCAGCAATTGCTTCAATGATTACCACATCTTCTTTTGGCACATCCTGATGTCCGGCACGGCCGCCGGTTTTAACACCCTTGATCTTGTTGACCACATCCATACCTTCCACAACTTTGCCGAAAACGCAATAGCCGTAGAACTGCGGCGACGGTGAACGGAAATCCAGAAAATCGTTGTTTGCCACATTGATAAAGAACTGTGCAGTGGCACTGTGCGGATCCATTGTACGCGCCATAGCAATAGTACCGATTTCGTTGGAAAGACGGTTATCGGCTTCGTTCTGGATCGGTTCGCGGGTCTTTTTCTGCTTGAACTTCTGATCAAATCCGCCGCCCTGGATCATAAAATTGTCGATAACGCGGTGGAACAGCGTACCATTGTAAAAACCGCTGTTGACATACTCCAGAAAGTTGGCAACAGTTTGTGGCGCGGCATCAGCAAAAAGTTCCAGCTTGATATCGCCGAAGTTGGTTTTAAGAGTGACCATTTTTCTTTTCTCCTCTTTTTTTATCTTTTCTTTAACGGGTACAGGCTTTTTTTTCTCTTGGATTTTCTGATTATTTTGTGCTTGTTCATCGCGTTTGAAATAGTATTGGATCACAGCGCGTTCACGCAAACGCTTCTGCAGATCAGCAATGACTTTTTCCCGCAACTCTTTTTCCAACAATTGCATAATTGCATTGCGATGGTCAGCAAGATTGGCTTTTTTCCCCGGATCTATGGCGACTACCTTCAAAAAATAGATTCCTTCCGGAGTCTTTACCGGCCCGTAAACTTTATTTACAGCAACTTTTCCTTCCGGCAGCACCGCAGCAAATTCGCTCCGGAGATTTTTTCTGGCAATAAATCCCACCACTCCGCCATTTTCGCGGTTTGGCCCCAGCGACAGGGACTTTACCAACCCGGCAAACCCGAGGCTGTCACCCTGCAGTTTCTTTTGTATTTTTTCAATATCGCTTTGAGCTGTTTTATCAGCCAGCAACAGCAATGCCAGATTGAGCTGTTCCGGTTTTGAATATTTGGCTATATTATCTGTAAAATACTGATTCACCTCTCTGGGCGTAGGGGTTCCGGCGGCATAAAAAGCGCGTCCGATAACCATTTCCGCCTTGATACGCATTGCTGCTTTTTCGCGCAGATCATCTATACTGCTGTTCATAGCACGAGCTTTTGCGGCCAGCTCGGAGCGGCTTTTGCAATTCATACTTTCCGCCAGATCATCGAGCATATTTTCCACATACTTCTGCGGCAGCTCAAGTTTGAGTTTATCAAACTCCTCCACCAGCAGTTTGCGGTCAATAATGCGGTCAACGGCTTCCTTGCGCAAACGTTCTATCTCACCGGAGACATTCTCCGAAGCATAAAGTTGTGCCAATGCCTCATTGCCCGAACTTTCGCGCAAAACCTCACCCAGCGTAACCGCCTGACCATTTACCGTGGCAAGCACCGCTGAACCATTCACCGCAGCCGGCGACGCCCACATTGCAGTACAAACCAAGATCAACAAACTGTATATCAGCAATTTTTTCATAAAAAACCCCGCTTTCAAGCATTAAATACGGTTTAATATACACTCTTATGCTGCTTTTGCCAAATTCCCGGCACCCGGGCAATCAGCAAAAGCCCCCACACCGCCCACAGTGGAATGTTCCAGTTCCAGACGGCCAGCATAATGATTGCGGCAATCAGCCCCCCCAGATAAAGAGCCTGATAAAGTTTGCGTTCATCCTGAACACTTATATTCTTTACCACCGGCGCACATCCGGTACAGCACATTGCCTGAAATGCCGCAATCACCAGCAGCCAGTGCCAGACCATTGTCTGTTGTGCAATAAAAGGTATCAACAGCAAGCCGGCAATTGCCATATACACCCCGCCGCCGTTCCATTTACATAAACTTCCGCAGAAAAGCAGCGACAATGCCGCCAGCAGCAGGTACCACATTCCGCAATTTATCAGCAGCAGCCCCAGACACAGCAGCAATACCCCCACTCCGGAAAAACCGCTTTCTACGCAGTTGAAATATGCGTACATAATATTGCGCCGTTCGCCAAAAAGCCTGACAATACGCCAGATCAGAGCAATTCCCGCCACAACGCCGAACCACCACCACGCGCCCAGCCAGCGATTGAGTCCGCAGGTAATATTTTCCACCGGCGGCGGTGCCGGATAAAAGCCCTTGAACAAATCATTGCCGCCAGCAAGCGAAGAATAAAGTTCTGCACCGCCCGGCAGCGTTTCGCCATAAAGATTCCGGATACCTTCAGCAATATTTCTGCTTGAAAGATCCAGCTTGCGGTTGGAAAACACCCACAAATCACCGGGAAACGGCAGCACTTCATAATGGGAGAATTTTTCGTACATAAAATGGAAAAAAACCTGATTTTTCAAAAGATTTCCGGGAACAGCTGCTACACCATCATTTTTGAGCGCCGCGCAATGATATTGCATAAAGCGCGTAATAACTCCGGGATACTGATTTTCCGGCAACGCTGTTATCAATAATAAATCGCAATTTTTCTGCGGAGCAGTTCCTTTGAACAACAAACTGCTTTTCAACGCGCCCCTGCCCTGCCGGGTGATCTCCATTGCTGTCGGCACCTGACAACGCGACATTTTTTTACCGGCAGCTTTCACCAAAAACGGCGGCAGCACCGATTCCAGCGGCGTAACCAGACGCCCCGCAGGGGAGTCAGTGCCCAATATTGCCAGCAAAGGCAGCATTGCCGGCTGCAGTTCTTCATCGACCTTGCCGTGCGTGATCAGCCGCCCGGATGAGTTGAAAAAACCGGAGTTGTTATCTTTATTTATCCACTCAAAGTAACAACCTTGCACCGTTACACGCATATCGCTGTTCATCCAGTTGTCAAAACCTGCCGGAGACGGATTCCAGGCTTTGGGCTGAAAAACCGGCGGTATGGAGTATGCGCTTACGGCAAGTACAAACAATGCCAAACGCCACAGCCAGCGTCTTTTGCCGCTGCCGCGCCGGGTAAGCGGTGAAGCATAAAGCCAGCAAATCAGCATAAACAGTGCCAGACAGAATACATACAATTCGCCCCACGCCACGCGACGCGACCATATAATCCACAACCAGAGTCCCCCGCCGGCAAGCACCCCCAATGAAAAAATCCGGCATTCAAAACGGCGA
The DNA here is from genome assembly GCA_045587205.1 of Victivallaceae bacterium. Taxonomy (GTDB): domain Bacteria; phylum Verrucomicrobiota; class Lentisphaeria; order Victivallales; family Victivallaceae; genus SIG78. The sequence goes on along the minus strand of JAZNBV010000104.1, from coordinate 14,983 downwards.
TAGGTGCGGACTGTAAAAATCTGGGTCACCAATGCAGAAAATAGTGCAGAAAGAATAATCCCGGCTCCGCCGATAAGCCATACAGTTACACCGCATAATTTCATCCAGCCATATATCAGCGGGAATGCGGCTGCCATAATTGCCATTGCCGGGTAATAGGTGTGTGCGATCCTGCGTATCCTGCCGGCAAAAAGCATTGCTATATATGCAGAAAAACTCCACAGCACTCCGCCAAGCCCCAGCGAAATTATGCCCTGAAAAGAGTTTTCAAAAAATTTCCAGAATGCAGTAACAGAGTATCCGCCCAGCACCATACCAGGCAATATGAACAATACGAATATGCGCCAGAGATTTTTCATTATTTATGTTTGTTCCGGTATTCCGCCCTGACACAGGCAAGCTCGATAGCGGCAAAGAAACTGCCCGGATCAGCAATCCCCTTTCCGGCAATATCAAAAGCAGTTCCGTGGTCGGGGCTGGTGCGTATAATGGGCAAACCCAATGTGGAATTGACTCCGGTATTGAATGCCACCATCTTGAACGGTATATGCCCCTGATCGTGATACATACTTACCACTCCGTCAAATTTATTTAATGTGGAAGGCACAAAAAGCGCATCCGGCGGAAACGGTCCTTTGACATTGAATCCGGCGGCGGCAAGTTCAGCAACGGCAGGTTTTACAGTTTCTTCATCTTCGCGCCCCATACAGCCGTTTTCGCCGGCGTGCGGATTGATTGCAGCAACGGCAATGGCTGGGTTGGCAATATTTTCTTCCTCAAGCGCATTTTTCAAAAGCTTTGTCACATTTTTTATCCGCTCAAAAGTTGCCTTTGCCGGCACATCTTTAAGAGGTATATGCGTGGTGACAAAAGCTATGTGCATCTTGCCGGAAGACTGCATCATTGCAAAATCGCGCGTACCGCATATTTCGGCAATCATTTCAGTATGCCCGGTAAAATCGATTCCGGTAAGATTTACAGCGTACTTGTTAACCGGAGCAGTTACCATAGCATCGACTTTTTCTTCCAGACAGGCTTCGGCAGCAGCTTTTACTGAATCGTATGCAGCTTTTCCGCAAACCGCGAATGCCTGACCGATTTCAAATTCACCGGGTGCCAGATCACTGCATTCGCAAAATGAGTATTCTGCAACCGGAGAGACATTTTTCAGGGCCGCTTCAATAACAGCTTTTGAGCCATACAGAACAAATTTCATTCTGCCGGCAAAACGCTTTTCGGCAACAGCTTTTGCCAGCAATTCCGGACCGACACCGGCGGGATCACCCATTGTCAGCGCCAAAACAGGTTTGTTACTCATAATTTGAACCTCCGCAAATTATTTCATAAAATTGGCAACGCCGGTGAAGATGATCTGTGCAGAGAGCGCGGCAAGCATCAAACCGGTGATCTTGCTCAAGATCTGAATACCGTTGCGCTTAAGTATGCGTTCCATCTGTTCAGCCAGCATCAGCACTACCCCCAGCAGAGCCACTGCCGCCACAATACCGCCAGAAACAGCCAGACGGATACCCAAAGTTCCACCGTCAGCCCCCATAACCAGCAAAGCACCGATCGTGCCGGGCCCGACAATAGTGGGTATAGCCATCGGGACAACGGTCAGATCCTGCGCCTCATCGGTTACTTTTTTGGCACCGCTGCCGCTGGAACCGTTGACCAGAGATATGGCGGTCAGGAGCAGCACTGTTCCGGCTCCGATACGGAACGCATCAATGGTTATACCAAGAACCTTGAAGAGATATTCACCGAACCAGTAGATAAGCAGAGTAATAATCATAACCGCAAAAGTCGTCTTGACTGCAGTCCTGCGCTTGCGCTCAAGCGAATAATCCGCCGTGTACGTCAGAAACATTGACAACGCAAAAAATGGAGTCAAAAGAAAAAACATCTTGATCATAACAGAAACAAAAGCTCCGCCCATAAAATCACCTTTATAATAATAGTTGGTTTGTTTGTATCGATTCAGATAATTTACAGCAATATTTGTGATTTTCAAATCTTTTGAGTCCGAAAAGTCCTTTTGTATATATTTTTGCGCACGAAATATGTATAAAAATATTTTTAAAGGTTGTTTTTTGAAAAATATGTTGTAAATTATCAGCAGATTGTTTTGCGCGGCTGGTGGAATTGGCAGACACAAAGGACTTAGGATCCTTCGCTCCGGCGTGCGGGTTCGACTCCCGCGTCGCGCACCAAATTAAAAAAAATAAAAATCATTTCATTTTTTTTAATTTGTCACGCAACGCGTGAGATTTTGATGGTTGCCAATGTTGAAACATTGGCTTGGCGGCGGCAAAGCCGCCTTATCAACTCCCGCGCCGCGCACCAAATAAAAAAAAGTCGGACTGGTCCGATTTGTCCGACCCGTCCGACTTGTTCTTTTTAAGTATGCGGTTTATTTTCCGGTAAAAGTTATAACCGGCGCTCCTTTTGAGAAATCCATTGTGTAAACTCCACCGGTTACCGGATATTCGATAACGCTTTGACGGTCAAAATCATCTTTTTCAACCACTTTTACAAATTCTCCGCGTTCAGAAATGTATTTCTGACCGAATTTGGCTATCACATAGGCGCGGTCACCGATCTGATGACCGGTATTGCATACAACTATGCCATCAATCATTCCAGGATTGATAAAGTAACCTTCAGGACGGAAGCCGGTCTTTACCATATTGCCGAAAACACGGATCTTATCAGCACACGGACAATGCAAATCATCCATTCCGTGAACTATCACCACCTGATTGGCGGGATTGTATTTGTACTGGATTGCCAAATGTTCAAGATTTGCCAAATCGCGAATCTCCTGCATAGCGGGAGATAAGTACGCCACGGATTTTTCATCGCGCGAATATCCGGCGTTGAGCTTGGGACTCAAACCGAATGCCACTTCATCAGAAAGATTGCTCATTCCGCACAGATCTATGATGCAGCCGAAAGTCTGCGGAGCAAATTTATTGACCATTTGTGACATATTTCCGCCGCCGGATGCACCTGCGGCGTAATAGCGGCGTCTATTGAAGATTATATTGTTATCATCCAGATATTTGCGTACTTCGTACAATGCCCGCAGGCAATCGCAAGCCTGCAGTACGCTGTGATCGTATGCTCCATCACCTTCCACCCAGCCGCTCTGATAATAATTGGTATCAATACAGACAAGATTGAATTTTTCGCCCACTACACGGCACCAATCCCAGCACATTTCCCACGTACCGCCCCAGTTGTGCGATATAAGCATAAGCCCGGTATTTTCATTGATTCCGGCTGCCGGGGTATAAATATGCACTTCGACTTCGCGTTTTTCGTTTGTGCCCGGAACACTTTGTGCATCGATCAGAACAATCTCCGGTAACAGCGATTTTTCATCTTTTTTGATGATTTTCATAAAAATCCACCTTTATTCTCACCAATTACAGACCGCCTCGCCGCCGGTTACAATGTGCGGTTTTACGATCTCTATTTGATTATCATTAAACAATTCCTGCAATTTCCGGTAATGGTTTTCATCGTGATATATACCGATTATTGCTCCACCGGAACCAGTCAGTTTTGCCGCAGCGCCAAGCGAATCAGCCAAATCCACCATACGGCGGTTTTTTGCACTTACCGTGGAAGCGCAAACTTTGCAGCGCAATTCAAAATTACGGCGCAGTGCTTTTTCTATTTCACTGTAATTATGCCGGGACAACGCATCTTTTACCACATCGCTCAAATGCGCCCATTCGGCAATGGCATCCAGCACCGCGGGTATCTTGTTATTGTAATCTTCGCGCAGACGGCTGTGCAGAATCTCGGAACCTTCCGCCAAATCGGTACGGAACGCCACAAATAAATTGAGATCATCCGGTATGGTAAGTTCGCTGTAAATACCGTAACCGTTCTTTTCCATATAATCGCGGTTGAAATCCATAAATACCGGCACATTATATGCTTGTGCCACACGATCCTGCAAACCGGCATTGATCCCCAATTCATCCGTTTCCACCGATAAAATCAGATTGGCAAGTTCCGGCAGCGGTATTGAAACACCATAGAACTCCTGCAATGCACGGATACAGGCAGTGATGATCGCCGATGACCCCGCAAGTCCCAGACGGTTGGGGATAGTCGTACCGTACCGCATTGTAAAATTGCGGTCGTGCAAAGTTATTTTTCTGCTCTGGCAATACTCTACAAAACGCTTGATACTCGCTTTTAAAAGCCGGATCCCGCCGTAATAACCGTACAGTCCGACTTCCTGAACCAGATCATACACACTGGTGAATGTTGGCTTATCACGCAAACTCGGCACCAACTCCAGCTGTGGAGTTTCATACAGCATAACCTGTGCCGCGTAGTTATCAAATACAAACGCAATGGTTTTACCGTAATACCCGTCGGACGGATTGCCGATCAATGCCGCCCGCGGGAATGCCTGTTTGCGGATCATCATACAGATTTTATGCCTTGCTCAAGCTCAAATCAGCCATATGACCATTCAGCTCAACACTGCCGGTGCCGTCATTGATGAGCATTTCCACTGCAAGCACTTCATTTTTGATATAATCGCTGTGCGCTTCAGCAGCTGCTTTGACTTCGGCATCGCCGGCGATCACCAGATTGATGCGGTCGGTCACTTCCAGATTGCTTTCCTTACGCAGATTCTGCACCTTGCTGACGATTTCGCGTGCAAGACCTTCAGCTTCCAATTCCGGCGAAAGCTGGGTATCCAGTGCAATGGTCACACCGTTTTCGGTAGCAACCACCAGACCGGCTTTTTCGCTGCGCTGCACCAGCAGGTCTTCGGCACTCAAAGCAAATTCACTGCCGTCGGGCAATGCAATAACATAATTTTCACCAGCCAGAATCTTGCCGATGGTTGCCGAATCAAGCTGTTCGACCAGCGCGGCGGCAGCTTTCATATTTTTGCCGAGTTTCTTACCCATAACCTTGAAATTGGCTTTTGCCGAACGGGTCACCAGAGCGTCTTCATCTCTGCCGAATTCAATGGCTTTGACATTGAGTTCTTCTCCAATGATATCCAGAGTACCTTTCAAAAGTTCCGCACCGGCGGCATCAGGTGCCAGCAGCACCGCGCGGGCCAGCGGCTGACGAACCTTGAGATTGTGCTGGGTACGCAAATAACGGCCCATCTTCACGGCAGTCATAGTCAGGAACATCTGCCGTTCCAGCGCTTCATCACGGCAGGCCGCATCGGCTTCCGGATAATCGCAGCAATGCACCGATTCGGGCATATCAGCTGTGCGCAGATTGTTGTAGATAGCTTCGGTTGTGAACGGTATGAACGGAGCGGCTGCCTTGCAGAATTCGATCAATACATAGTGCAATGTAGCATACGCTTCCTGCTTATCAGCATCATCTGTACTCTTCCAGAAACGGCGGCGGCTGCGGCGGATGTACCAGTTGGTCAGGTCATCCACAAAGCGTTCAAACCGGTTGGCAGCGCGCTGGAGATTGTAGTTATCCATTTCGTTGCGGATCTCTTCAACCATCTGCGTGCAGCTGCTCAATATCCAGCGGTCGAGCGCATTGGAAAGGTTCTGCGGGCGTTTGACGCCGTTTACAGCTTCGTAACCATCCACATTGGCATAGGTTACAAAGAAACTGTATGCGTTCCACATCGGGATCATCACATTGCGCAGCACATCTTTGATGCCGGCTTCGGAGAACTTGAGGTCTTCTGCGTGCACCACCTGCGATCCGAGCATAAACAGACGCAACGCATCGGCACCGTACTGATTCACCACATCCAGCGGGTCGGGATAGTTCTTCAGGCGCTTGGACATCTTCTGACCGTTTTCAGCCAGAATAAGACCGTTCACAATAACGTGTTCATAGGGCGGCTTGTCAAAGAGTGCCGCGCCCAGCACCACCAGCGTATAGAACCAGCCGCGGGTCTGATCAAGACCTTCAGCAATGAAGTCTGCCGGGAAATTGGCTTCAAAATGCTCTTTGTTTTCAAAGGGATAATGCTGCTGGGCATACGGCATCGAACCGGATTCAAACCAGCAGTCGAGCACTTCGGGAATACGCTTGAGCGGGCTCTTGCCGGTCGGTGAAGGTATTTCCAGCTTATCGATAAAGTGCTTGTGCAAATCGTCAACTTTCTGACCGGTAAGTTCTTCAAGTTCAGCAGCACTGCCCACGCAGATAACTTCGCCTTCTTCATTGCGCCACACCGGCAATGGAGTACCCCAGTAGCGATTGCGGCTGATTGCCCAGTCGCGCGCATTTTCCAGCCACTTGCCGAAACGGCCTTCTTTGAGGTGTTCCGGAAACCAGCTGATATGTTTGTTGGCATTGATCATCTTGCTCTTGATCTCATCGATCTTGACAAACCACGTGGAGATCGCGCGGTAGATCAACGGGTGATCGTCGCGCCAGCAATGCGGATAATTGTGTTTGATAGTGCCGCGGTGGATAAGTTTGCCTTCCGCCTTGAGCCGGGCAATGACTTCGTTATCCACATCTTTTACATAGCGCCCCTGATAATCCGGAATTTCCGCAGTAAAGCAGCACTGTTCATCGATCGGGCAGACCTCCGGCAGACCGGCGGCGTGGCAGACAGCAGCGTCATCTTCGCCGAATCCCGGAGCAATATGCACGATACCCGAACCGTCTTCGGTACTCACATACGCCGCCGCCAACACCTGGAACGCGCCCTGCGCAGCCAGATCGGCAAAGTAATTAAAGAGCGGTTCATATTTTCTGCCCGAAAGTTCAGAGCCTTTATAACGCTGAACGATTTCCGGCATTTCATTTTTGTAGTAAGCACCCAGACGCGCTTCTGCCATAATGTAGAATTCTTCACCGTCTTTGATCTTGACGTAATCGATTTCAGGGCCGACCGCCAGCGCCAGGTTACTCGGAAGCGTCCACGGAGTGGTGGTCCAGGCTACAAAGTAAGTATTTTCTTCTTCCAGACTTTTGAAGCGGATGGTGATTGCCGGGTCAGTGACTTCCATATACCCCTGGTTGGCTTCAAAGTTCGACAGCGGCGTGGCGCAGCGCGGGCAGTAGGGCAGAATCTTGTAACCTTCGTAGATCAGACCTTTATCCCACAAACTCTTGAACACCCACCAGATCGACTCCATATAGTCGCGGTCCATTGTGCGGTAGCCGTTGCGGAAATCCACCCAGCGGCCCATACGGTTGACCACCTGTTCCCACTCATTGGTGTAACGCAGCACGATCGAGCGGCAGGCTTCGTTGAATTTATCGATACCGTATTCTTCGATGGCTTTTTTATTGTTCAAAGCCAGGATTTTTTCCATTTCATTTTCTACCGGCAGACCGTGGCAGTCCCAGCCGAATGTGCGGCGGACGAACTTGCCGCGCATTGTCTGATAGCGCGGCACAACGTCTTTGATGGTACCGGCAAGCAAATGCCCGTAGTGGGGCATCCCTGTGGCAAACGGAGGGCCGTCGTAGAAGACATATTCTTCGCAATCCTTACGCTGTTCGAGAGACTTGGCAAAACTGCCGTTTTCCTGCCAGAACTTGAGAACTTCTTCCTCAAGTTTCGGCAATGACACCTGATTATCGACCGGTTTGAACATAATCTGCACCTTATTTTATAAATACATTGATTTTGATACCTGAAAGTTTATTTTATAATATAGCACACAAAGCGCTTATTTGCCAGTACTTTTGAACAAAAATACCCCTTTGGAGGGACTGGAAAGCTGTTTTTGTATATTTTCCAGCAGCCCGTAAGCTTCTACCGGCAGGAAAAACGGTTCCATAAACACCTTTTCTCTTACCAGAACCAGCCGGTCGCCTGCAACAACACTGTTACGGGAAAAGAGCCCTGAATTACCGGGCAGGCTCAACTCAAAAGCGTTTCCGGCAATCACCGGCTCACTGCAGTTATCCGGCAATTCAACCGTGTAGAGATTTTCCCTGTCGTTAACTTTTCTGAACCAGTACGGCACCGACCTTTTACCGGCGGTACGGATCAGTTTTTCGCTGCCGGATGCAGGCAGTTTCATATACACATAATCTCCGGTGCAAAGCCAGAAATCCGGCATTTTCAGTTTTACTTCCATAACTCCCGGATAGAGTTTAAAATCATAACTGTGACTGATGATCTTTGCACCGCTCAAATCACCGCCGGCAAACTGTTCAAGATACTGCCGTTCATCTTCCGGGGTCATATTGTCAAAAAAGCGCTTGGCGTCGGCATAGTCATTACCGTAACAGGCTCTGGTAAAAACGATTTCCGCCGAGTTGTCATTTTTACATACAATGTGCCACTCCTGCAATATTTTATTACGGAATCCGGCTGCAGCGGAAATGTTTATGAGTTCGCCGGTCTGCAAATCCAATCCCAGCATACCGTCGTGCGCGCACACTCCCGGCGGCGCGTACTGGTCGGTATCATTGAGATAAAACTCATTGCTGTTATCTTTTACACGCAGTAAAACTGTATTAAAACAATTCTGCGGCATTTTTGCAAAACGCGCCAGCACCCTTTCCGTTGCCGGAAGATCCGAAGCCAGCACTGCATTGATATTACTGCACCCCGCCGCCTTGAGCATAACATAGAGCAGTATTGCCTGATCAAGCGAATTGCCGTACCCCTCGCGCAAAGTAACATCCGCTCTGCTGACGGCACACCAGTAGAGTTTATCAACTTCCGGCCCGGCGCGGCGGATATTTTTTGCAAGATAATCCTTGATCGTCTTGATTTTTTCAGCAGTATTCTTACAGGATGCAGTCAGTTCTTCTGCCAGTTTTACACTTTGCGGATTTTTTTCAGGATCAGCATTTTTCATAAAATGCTTCAAAAGTTTCCCGACATACTGCGGCAAGTCAAAACGGCTCATACCAAACACCGGGGCAAAAAGCCACAGTTCCGGTGTTCCCGGCTCAAACTGATACATCGGCACATTCTGCTGTTCAACAATCAGCGAATTCACAGCGCCCTGTTGTTTTTCTACCGTACTGAACCCGGCTTCCGGCAGGATTTTTTTGAATTTGCGGGCAAGTTTTGCCGGATAGATAAACTCTATTCTGCCATTTTTGATCGGCTCATAACCGGCAAGAGTCTGCAAAAAAGCTTCGCAATCGGCATTTTTGTAACGGATAACATAATTGTATTCGATTACACTTTTAACCCCTACCCCCGGCAGCGGCAATACCAGACGGCGCATTGCAGGATAACGGGGGGCATCAGCCGAAACAGCTTCATCCATACATTTGGCATTTTTCACATCCACAACCGTGGTTTTGCCGTCCGGCGATTTGACTTTTGCGCTGATAAATTCCGCTTGAACTATATTTTCCAGCTGCGGCAGAACCAGTTTCGAATACTCTTTGACTCCGCCGTAATTCAATATTTCAAGCACTTTGCGCCGGGTGACTGTAAGCGTATTATCTTCAGCAAATTTTGCCTTTATGTCTGACTGCAGCACCACAACCGGGGCGGAAACACTGTTTATGTTGTTTATATTGCGTTTGATTATAACAGATTTTCTGCCGGCTGATTTTACAGCATTTACCGCGTTGTAAAAATCCTTATAGTCACTGCCGGCAGCAACTTCGGTTCTGTTCAGCGCGACCATTCTTTTGCCGGTGAGCCGCTGACCGCTGCAAGTAATTGAAAAATCGCCGTTCAGTGCGTTACAGCTTGCCAATTTATATACCGGCAACGCGGCAACTTGCAGATTTTCAGGCAGCGCAAGTTCGCATATTTCATCGACCGATGCAGTGGAATCAAACTGCACCGGATAGCGACGGTTCTGCAGCAGGCCATCTTTGAGCATAAAGTTCAAAGCGCCGAAACCGCTGCCGATAAAGGGCATACGCAGTACGCCATCGCCCCACTGTATATCGGCAAAATCAGCTGCGTGAAACTCCAGGATAATCTTGAACGGCTGCGCCAGATCGCGTACATTCTGCGGCAAAACGGTGATTTTTTCCAGCACCGCACCGGGAATGACCGCTTTGAGCGCCGAGGATGCAAACTGTTTACGGTAATCTTCCGGCCAGGCTGCAAATGCCCCGCGGTAAATATTATCGTTGAACCCCTCAAATGTCAATTCCGCTTTCAAGTGAAGAGTCAGATTTTCATCTATCACTCCGTTTGAACGGATACGCAGAGCATTTTTTTCTGCGGGGATCTCCGGAGTGCGCCGCAAGGTATCACCCTGCGGAAGAGCGCAGAGAAAACTCTTATTCATAGCGTATGCCGGGAGCAGATCAGCAGAGTTTTCATCCGTGGGATCCATCAGCACCAGTTTGCCATCCGGCATTTTCACCCCGGTAATGGCGTGATTGAAATAGTTGTTGGGAATTTCCGGATCTTTTGGATCGCCCGCCATAAAAAGCACCATAAATGCATCAAGCCCCGCTTCGCGCAGCATTGCCGCCAGCAAAGCGGCTTTATCGCGGCACACGCCGTGCTTCTGCTGAAAGGTCTCTTTTACATCGTGCGGTTCATAACCGGGGGCGGTATTTTCGTTGGTCACGCCGGTATAGCGTATTTCTTTAGAAACATAATCGAACAACGCGCGCACTGACTGCTGCGGATTTTTCCCTTCAGACAACGCTTTTGCCTTTTTCTGCAGTTCCGGCGAAACGGCTTTCAGGCGTTTTTCGCACAGATTATGATACCAGCGCGATATCTCCTGCCAGTTTTCCGCCGTACTTGCCAGCAGGCGCATTGCGTACAGATAACTTGGCGGCATCCCCGGTTCGGGCAATATCTGCGGAACATTGCTGACCGTAAAATCATAGATGATCCTGCCGTTTTCCCTGCGGATCGACTGCTTGAGGGTACCGGGGATTTCATCCTTGACAGCCCTGCTTTTCAAAGGGGATTTTTCCGGAGCTGATATCGTGCAGTTATAGTAAAGCACCGGATCGGTACCCTGAAAAGAAATTATATCACACCAGATGCCATGCATCCGGGGTCTGATACTTTCTATAGAGTAATCCACCACCACAATATCGCCAACTTCCAAACCGGGGATCCCGAATGAAAGCACTTTCTGGGCGGGGTCGTAGATATTGGAGTTCATCTGCGAACTTTCAGTAGCGATCTTCTTCTGCAAGTCAACTTTTACCACTCTGCCGTCCGGTTTTATTATTTCGAGTGCAACTTCCGGGATTTTCTGATAAAAATCATTGAAATACAACGTATTGCCTGCCATATTCTTTCTGCCGCTGTCATTAACGATCAGGATATATGCTCTGGAACTCCTTTTGCCGGTGCCGTTGCTGTTGTAGAAAATTTTTTCCTTTTCTTCCAGAATTATCTTTTCTGCATCGGGATATTTCTTCAAATCGATATTTCGCCACTGTGCTGCCGGATCAACACTCTTTACAGCAGCGGCATCCGGGACTTTGACGGCAGCTTCAGAGCCGGGATTATTGTTATAAACCGTCTGACACCCCGCCAGAAGAGAGCACACAGCCGGAAATAAAATCAGGAATCTATTCAAAAAGTTTTTCATTTTTTTCACCGTAAACTACTAATAATACATCTTGACAGGTAAAATTTAACCCTTTTTTGCTAAAATGAAAATTTTTTCGCAATATTCTTGCAACTTTTATTTGAAAAATACGCTATCGGGGTTAAATTATCATAATGTAATTACAAAACTATCTGTAAAACAGAAAAACATAAAACAGAAAAGGTTGGATCATTATGGGTCAGCAACACAACAAGATCATCAAGCGCCGTCGCCGCAAGGCCTACCTCGCCCGCTGCAAAGCCCGCGTGGCAGCTCTTATCAAGAGCGGAGCCAAACGCAAGTAAGTTATTTGCGTACCAATGCAAGCCCGTCCGTTACGGATGGGCTTTTGCTTTATATGGATCATACGCTATGAAAAATTTTATTCTGAAGTTCTTTCATAAAACCGTAAATTTTCTCTGGGAATTCCCCTGCCCGGTCTGCCTGCGCGACAATCCGCTGCCGCACAACTACAATGCCTTCTGCCGTGAATGTCTGGATGCAATGCCGTTTTTTCACGGCAAACGCTGTCCGGGGTGTGGAGCGGAACTTGACGGCGTACTTGAGCAATGCAAACAGTGTTTGAATATGCCGCCGCGGCCGTGGAAAAACGCAATGAGTGTTATGAAAATGGAAGGTGTCGGCGAAAAGGTCATTTATGCGTTGAAGTTTTCCGGAAACACGGCAATCGCGCGGGCATTGGCTGAATTATCAGCGCCGCTGCTTGCAGATCCGGATTTTTCCGGAGTAGATACCGTTGTGCCGGTGCCACTGCACTGGCAGAGAGCGTGGCAGCGCGGTTACAATCAGTCAGAGATATTGGCACAGATGCTGGCGGCAAAACTCAACAAGCCCTGCAAAAATTATCTGAAAAGGATCCGTCCGACCATCCGACAGGCGACACTGAACCGGAACGAACGGCTGAAGAACCTGAAAAACGCTTTTGCCGTACCACATCCGGAAAATGTCCGCAACCGGAAGATTCTGCTGGTGGATGATGTGCTGACAACCGGTTCCACGCTTCACGCCTGCGCGGAAGAACTTTTGAAAGCTGGAGCTGATTCAGTGGTGATTTTTACCGCGGCAAGGCGTATGTAAGCATAAAAAAACGGCAATAAATTTGCTTTTTCGGCAAATAGAACTATATTAATTGAGCAGTTTCAATAAAAACTGTAATGTTCCGGCATAGCTCAGCGGTAGAGTAGGTGGCTGTTAACCACTTGGTCCTTGGTTCGAATCCAAGTGCCGGAGCCATTTTTTTTGCCCTGATTCCGGGCATTAAACTCTGCTCAAATAGTCTGATTTATTTGCCAAAATTTGCCAAATTTTATTTTTTCGAAGATATGACACCTGACGCAACACTCAAAAATGTAATATTACGATTTTGAGTAAATGGAGATTGCGTTAAACATCTGTGAAAACCCCTTTGTAATAGCAGGAGTAATCAATATCTTTTATAAAAACATTCCCTGTTATTAACCTTGTCAGTCAACGTGGAAATTAACAAAGCATTCAATTGACAGAGTGGGGTAATGCATTCACGCATAACTCAGGATAAATGTTTTCGTTGGATAATTCGCTCATATTATTCTTCAAAACTCAAATTACAAACTGAAACACATAAGCGGTCAAACCGTTTCAGTCATAATCATTTGATTCGGCAATCAGCCTATCCCAAGGAATATACCCACAGCGGATTTGACCGGGGACATCTGGCTCCGGCAGCAGATATGGCATTTTCAAGACAGACAATGCTGGATAGTTTTCTGATGAGCAATATGTCACCCCAGCTTCCGGGATTCAACCGGGAATTTTGGAAAAGACTGGAAGAGTTAGTGAGAGCAATCGCTTTGAAAGAGAAGGAAATTTATGTCGTTACCGGAGCAATATTTCCGCCTGCGTCTGAAGCAAAATATCTGCCATCGGGAAAAATCACCATTCCCAAAGCGTTTTACAAAGTCATTTATGACCTGACTCCGCCGCAGAAAATGATTGGCTTCATTATACCACACCGATCTTCCGATCAACCACTACAAGTTTTTGCCGTCAGCGTTGACGAAGTGGAAAAACAAACCGGTCTGGATTTCTTCTCAAAACTCCCGGATAATCTGGAAGAACGGCTGGAATTGATAAGTAATATAATCATATGAAACTGGCAGGAAAAACGGTCATACGAACGTACTTATGAATAACAAAATGCATCGCTCTAAAAATCAAATTAATCGCAATGATATTGATCATCCCATATATTGTGAAAAAATTTATTAAAAAAAATGATTTTTTTCAATAAATTTTTTGGCAATCCGATGAAAATCGGAAGGCAGTTTAGGCGCAACAAGCGACAGGTTGTAAGGATTGGGAACATAACTCTTGCCTGTGTTATGAAATGTTGTTATACAATTGCCTCCTGGATCTCGTGATGTCGAAATAATATTTTGTCCGTCAATATAAAGAGATTCTTCGATAAATCTCCAAATCCCATTGTCAAAGCGCAAACGAGTACATATCTCGTAGAACTTGTTCTTGTAATTTCCCCTGAGGCACTGACTAATTTCCCCTGATGTAGAAAAAGTATTGGGTAATGCAGTTGTCCCATTGTCGTCTGTGAATGCTTTCAAAAATAAATATAAAATTAACGGAAATGTTTTTCTCGATCCTTGATAATGCCATAGTTCTTTAAGAAGGTCCCGCGTTCCATCAGTAATGTACTCTGTTATAATAAATTTTTCACAATCGTCTATGTAACGATCAAGAATGCCTGATTGAATATCTTCTTTAGCAATATCCAAGATTTCTGATGCAAGATTTGCTCCTGTCAAATTAAGTGCATCCCAACAGGTGTTTTCTGAAACTTCAGAATATTTATATATATTTTCCCCTTTGTCTCGTGAAACAGAAACTATATATTTAGCAGACGCACTATCCCAAGACTCATAAATTATATATTTCTTGCCATTGCAATTCAAGGTGCAACAATATTGTATCCATTTCGAGGCTGGTATTTTAGTTCCATGATATTGATCAATTACTTTTTGTGCTTCAGCAAGATTTTTTGCTCTTCCAATTTCATATTTTTTATTAGGCATGACACATTTTGCAACAAAAAGATTCTTAATGCCGGATGTATCATTTTTAAGTTCATGTTCATCCCATTCAATGAAATATTCAACTTCATCATGAGAATCAGGTCTGTATAAAGATTTAGTCCGAAAATAACACATTTTAATTCTTCCTGTCATAGTATTTTTACAAAACAACTATTATTCATAACATTTTTAAAATACACTATTTTGAGAAAATTTCAAGCTGTAAAATTTGCTGTGGTTAAATAATCAAGCTTAAATACAACAAATATTCCCATATTTATATCGTTAAAAGCGACATGCCATAAAGGAAAATCATCCGTTATTCAAATTCATTATCATATTAGATTTATCGTATAAAAACTGGGCATGTCAATCAAGCTGTTGATCAAGAAATATTAAAATGTGATTTTATTCTTC
>JAZNBV010000103.1:0-19375 GCA_045587205.1 Victivallaceae bacterium | reverse complement strand
TGGAAGATTTAAAATAAGTATAGAAACGCAAAAATGACAAGGGACTGTTGTATTTGTACCCCTGGCGAAAAAATCTGCAAATTATTTGCAAAATCTGTTTTTACAGCTACTTTATAGAAAAGTTATGGGATGGCTGTGTTTCATTTTAGAGATTTTTCGGTAAAAGATGCTATAAAATTTGAAAAAGTTTATGGCGGTGCTATCTTAATCACAAAATCAGTTCAACTGTAAGGAGGAGTAGTTTTTATGGGTAATATATCGTTGATTCCGCAAGTAAAGACTCTGCGGGAAAATGGTTTTGTTTTTAATTTGTCTGCTGCCAGCCGGATCGCAGCGGCAACTCCGGGTGCTGTGAATGCTGCAGAACTGCTGGCTGAATATCTGCGTAAATCCACCGGATTTGCGCTGCCGGTGGTTTCTGAAGTATGTGCCGGTGACATTGTGTTGAGCGAAAACGGACTTGACCAGTGCGACGATTGCGGTTTTTACAATGAAAGATATACCGTTAAGGTTACCGGTGAAAATATTTTTATTGCCGGCGGCAATACTGCTGCTCTGGTACGCGGTATCCAGACTCTGCGTCAGCTTTTCCCCGCCGAAGTCTATTCCGAAAAAGTTGTTGATTGCAAGTGGAGCGTTCCGGGGGTGGAGATCGACGACGAACCCGCTTTCCGCTGGCGCGGCATAATGATCGATGTGGCGCGGCACTTTTTCAATAAAAATGAAGTCTGCCGGATGATTGAGCTTGCCGCGCAGTTCAAAGTCAGTGTGGTGCATCTGCATCTTACTGACGATCAGGGCTGGCGTGTTGAAATCAAGCGTTATCCGAAACTTACAGAAATCGGTTCGGTGCGCAAACGCACCATCATCGGGCACGAATCCAGCCGCCCGCGTAAATATGATTATAAACCCTACGGCGGATTTTTTACTGTGGAGGATCTGCGCGAGATAGTGGAGTTTGCTGCAAAACGGGCAATTATGCTGGTTCCGGAAATCGATATGCCCGGTCATATGTGTGCCGCAATCGCAGCTTATCCGGAACTGGGCAATTTCCCGCAGCATCAGCTGGATGTCCGCGATTGCTGGGGCATCAGCTACCAGATTCTTTCGCCGCGCGATTACACAGTGGAATTTATGCAGAATGTATTGAACGATATTATGGATATATTCCCCGGCAGATTCATCCACATCGGTGGCGATGAGGCCCGCAAAGATGAGTGGGCGATCTCGCCCGATGCGCAGGAAATTATGGCGCGCGAAAACTGCAAAAATGAAAGCGAACTGCAATCCTACTTCATCCGCCGGATGAGCGAAGTCATAACCGCCCGCGGCCGCCGGATGATCGGTTGGAACGAAATTATGCACGGTGGTCTGGCTGACGGTGCTGCCGTGATGAGCTGGCAGGATACATCTTACGGCAATGACGCTGCCAAGATGCATCACGATGTGGTTATGGCGCCCAAAACTATGACCTATCTCAATTACTATCAGGCAGATCCCGCGCACGAACCGCCGGCGATCGGCGGCGACATATCTGCGGAAATGGTTTACCGGTTCAATCCGGTTTGCACAGAATTGAACGAAGACGAGCAAAAGTACATCCTCGGCGGTCAGGCGCAGATGTGGAGCGAATATATAGACAATATAAAGCTCTGGGAATACCACGCTTTCCCGCGCTACTGTGCGCTGGCTGAAAAGTTGTGGAGTCCGGCTGATAAGTGCTATTTTGCTGATTTTGTCAAGCGCCTGTGCTCCATACGGAAAAAGTTTGCCGTGCAGGATGTAAACGCGCACGTTCTGCCGTAAAAATGTTATCAACTCCGTAAATTCAAAAATATAAACAAAGGAACAATGGTTATGAAAATCAAAATTGCTGTTGCCGGATTCCGGCACGGACACATTTTTTCGCTGCTTTCGGCAGTAAAACGCAGTGACAAGTTTGAACTTGCCGGCTGCTGCGAAGAAGATGCCGCCACGCGCGAAAAAATCAGCGCTAATCTGCAGATCGACTGGAACGATTATCAGAAGATGCTCAACGAACTGGATTGCGATGCCGTTGCCATCGGAGATTATTACGGCAAGCGCGGTGCTATGGCGATTGCCGCTCTCAAAGCAGGCAAACACGTCATTGCCGATAAACCGCTCTGCACTTCTCTGGAAGAATATGCCGAAATCAGCAAACTGGCTGCTGAAAAAAATCTGAAGGTCGGTCTGATGCTTGATCTGCGCGACAACGGCAATGTGATTGCCGCCAAAAAACTGATCGATGCCGGCCGTATCGGTACAGTCAAGGCAATCAACTTCACCGGGCAGCATCCGCTCAACTACGGAACCCGTGCCGAATGGTATTTTGAACCCGGCAAACACGGCGGTACGATCAACGATATCGGTATCCACGGTATTGACCTGGTGGAATTTTTCAGCGGCAGCAAGTTCAGCAAAGTCATTGGTGCACGCGTGTGGAATCAGGATTTTCCGGAAGTGCCGGAGTTTCAGAACGGAGCCCAGTTTGTTGCCGAATTGGAAAACGGTGCCGGTGTAATTGCTGACGTATCCTATTTTTCGCACGGTACCACGCCCAGTTACTGGCGCTTCAATATCTGGGGCAGCAACGGTACTCTGGAATTCAACTATGTAGTGCCGGGTATTCTTGCCCAGCTGGACGGTGCAGGCAATGTAACGAATGTTTATCCTGCGCAGTGCGAAAGAACTTATCTTGACTGCTTTGCTATGGATATTGCCGGAGAAGAAGTCGATTTCAACACCGCTGCGGTGCTGGGCGTAACTGAACGCACGCTCAAGATCCAGGCGGCGGCAGAGGCGCAAAAAGGCTTTTGCACACTGTAATAAACAACTGTGATTGATCGGGATTTTCTGCAGGATTTTATATAAATGACTGCAGAAAATCCGGTTGTTACTGTAAAAAAATTGCTGTAATATGGAAAAGCAGAATCTTGATCGTCTGGAAATTATCCGCAAAAGCATTATGCAGGCGGATGACCTGGCTGAAAAACTGGTCATAACTTCCACATATCAGGAAGAAAAACACCCCCCCGGCTACTACCGGGATATGCACATACACAACTCATTGGAACTGCGTATGCTTTTCTGTGTTGATGCCCACGGTAAAGCCGATTACAGCAATATTCAGGAGATCCGTCTTTCTGCCGGGGGCAGGGCGCACTGCAGTTTGAGTCTGAAAGAAAATGAGCGGCACATAACTCTGCGGCTGGATAAAGAAGAAATTTATCTGGTGATCGGACTCTTTGATATTACCATAATCAATCCCCGCAATATAAATGAACTGCCCGGATTTGATTATCTGGAACTGCTGGCAGCAGTCGAAGCAGCAGCCGAAAAAGGCTGTGATGATATTGAATACACCAGAGTACTGCTGGCAGCGCTTCTTACGCTGCTTATAAATCAGCACCGGAACACCGGCTTGATCAGGAAAAGCTCTCCGGCGGAACTGATTGCCGCATATATAAAGACTAATTATTTCCGTAAAGAACTTTCGATCCGGGAAATTGCCGAGGCAATGAATATCTCTCCGGGATACATACAGACCGTGTTCCGCAACCGCTGGGGTACCACTCCTATACAGTATCTGAACGAGTTGCGTTTGAATTCTGCCAGAAAACTTCTGCAGCAGCATAATTTGAGCGTAAGCGAAATATCTTTGATGTGCGGTTGGCGTTATCCGCACTATTTTTCGCGCAAATATCAAGAGCGATTCGGCTGCCTGCCTACTGAAGAAAAGCGAAAGCGCAGCAGTTCCGCCGGGGAAGACGCTGAAAAATAGTTTTATCCATACCGTTCAGACGGTGTCCGGCATATAAAGTGTGCTGTTTTGGGTTAATATCTGAAAAAAGTGTTCCTTATCGTAAAAAAGTGTTGCTTATATTGCCTTTTGCTGACTTGACAGGGGGATTTTTTCAGGTATATTGAAAATGGATGCAATTTTATAATCCATCTGTCAGGAGAATATGTTACCTATGAAAATCACGATCCAGAAAAAAAATCAGATCACTACCCCCGGAGTTCACGACTCAATGTTTCCCGGAGCCGCATTGCTGCCCGACGGCAGAATACTGCTTTTGTACAACAGCGGCAGCGGTTTTGAAGCCAGCGATTGCCAGATGTACAAAGCCTTCAGCAGCGATGCCGGAGAAAGCTGGCAGTTTGACGGTCTGATGTACGATATAAAAGATACTCCGTTTGATCTGCCCTATACCGATTGCGTAAAGCCCACAGTGCTGGATAATGGCGAAATCCTTGCCGCCGGTTACGGTTATCTGCGCGATGAGCCGGAAATGGGGATATCCGATTATGCCGAAAAATACGGCAGATTTCCCAAGGTCAGAAATCATACGCTCCGCAGCAAAGATAATGGCAGAACGTGGAGCCGTCTGGAGGTCATTGACCACCCGTTTGAAGGTTTGGAACTCTCCGGGCCGGCAATAAAAGGTCTGGATGGCAAACTGCACTTTTTTGCCGCACCATTTGTATTGAAAAGCGAAATGCAGACCGGTCTGACCTACGAAAGCAGCGATAATGGCAAAACCTGGCAGCGTACCGGCAACTTTTTTGAATCACCGGATATTGCCCCGTGGGAAGTGCGCGGTATTCAGCTGGACAGCGGCAGAATAGTGCTGATACTGTGGGTGTTTGACCTGAAAAAGCAGAGTCATTGCAACACAACTATTGTCTGGAGCGATGATTACGGCAAAACCTGGAGTAAGCCTTTTGATACCGGTTTGCGCGGTCAGGCATCGAATATGCTTATATACAATGATGAACTTTATCTTCTGCAGGCGCGGCGCGAAGGCGACAAGCCGGGTATTTATCTCAATAAAGTAACCTTTGACGGCAAAGATAACGCCATTGTTCACGAAGATAACTGCATTTGGGATGCCGCCGGTCAGGCGAATCAGGGCAGCCGCATTGAACAGCAGTTTGTCACAATGCGGTTCGGTCAGCCATCGGCGCTGCGTTTGAAAAACGGCGAATATATTCTCTTCTTCTGGCACTGCGATGCCGAATCGTATTATTCGGTTCAGGCGTGGAAGTTTACTCTGGAAGAGTGAGAACGGTGAAAAAAACTGAAAAAAAATCTTTTTACCCTTGACAGATATATTTTTTTGGTTATACTTGTAAAAAAGGCAAATTTTTAACAAAAGGAAGAGTTATGAAAAAATCGGAAAAATCCGCCGGCCGGCGGGTGAAGGTATCTACCTTCACCCTTATTGAACTTCTCGTTGTAATTGCCATCATCGCTATATTGGCAGCGATGCTGCTGCCCGCATTGGGTGCGGCGCGTTCCAGAGCGCAGAGTGCCAGCTGTATGGCAAACCTCAAACAGATTGGCTTGGGCTTTGCAATGTACGGCGGTGATTATAACGGTGCAATTGCCATCGGCGGAGGCGGTTACACAAGTTACAATTATTTTACCTACTACGATCTGGTCAGAGAATATATCAGTGATCAGAATAAAGATGGTACTGATGCCAACAATTTCTTTACTTGTCCGCGTTTAATGCCTGCCGGTTATTGGAACCGTTCTTTTGTTTACGGTACTATGTGTCAGGAAGAAGGTTATCCCTCCGGAGCGTACCAAAGACAACCCGCAACAGGAACTCCTTATGTTCAAGTTGTTGATATGTCTAAAGCCAAGGACCCCAGTGCAGTTTCTTTGACCACTGAATCGGTGTATGTCTGCCCCGGAAACTATGGACCATACAAGACAGGAGATATTGTGCAGAGCAGTTACTGGTATTGGAAAAAAGGCAGCGATATTCCGGTCTATTTCCACCACAGCAAAACCGCCAACTTTGCCTATGGTGATGGGCACTGCAGTAATTTGACTCAGGAAGGTTTTCTGGCAGAAGCCCCCAACCGCTGCAAAGACGGTCAGACAAATGTCCTGATCTGGGATGAAGAAAGCAAGGCTGGTAAATACGTCAGCTTCTGATATTGTATAAATATTGTACCGGCAATGCAGAGATGCGCTGCCGGTATTTTTTTGCCGTTATTTTACAGTGGCAAACGAATAGATCGCTATGGCAGCAAGCATCAGAAGTGCCGCAATCCCGCGGCGTATCCACATTTTTGCCGGAATCTGCGAATCCAGTGCCGCCAGTCCGAAAATCGGCAGCAGCGCTCCCAGTATTACCGAAAAGATTCCACGGGTAGCGAGTATGACATTGCCGAAAACCGGCAGCACCATACCAAAACACGCCAGCAGAAATACTTGCGAAATCAGCCACAAAACCGCGTGGGGAAATGCTTTGCAGAACTGATCCTTGCCCGGTTTGTAAAAGAATAACCCCGGCAGCAGCAGCAGCCCCAGTGAAGTGTAAAGCAGCGGCACCACCGCCATAGCACTGCGGAAATTGCTGAAGTCGGAACTTTCACGGATCTGTTCGACCAGACTGGTTTCAAACATATCTGTTACTGAAAAACCGATCAGTGTCAGCAGCAGAAATATCCACCCTTTCCACGGAATCGGCTTGGAAGCCGTCCAGTTGAACATCACAGCCGCCGTTGCCGCCACAAATACTGCAAGCAGCTGCCAGCGGTTGAGCCAGTGCCCTGAAAGCATAAAAATTACTGACAATACCAGGATTTTAAGCCCCAGCAATGACGAAAGCCGACTGGCTTCCATATAACGCAGTGCGGTCATAAATGAGCCTTGACCGATCAGAAAAAAACAACTTGCCCCCAGCGTGGTCAGGATAAGTTTTCCTATTGAAGGGACGCTGGCAAACGGCACCAGAAAAAAAAGAAACGGCAGACTCATAACCATCATTGTCACCGAGCCGACTACCAGCAGACACACCGGACTTTTGTAGCAGAGAAGAAAGCGCGACCGGAAAAGATAATCCACCGAATTGAATGCCGCTGCCGCCACGCCGCCAAGAATACCCAATAACATAATAAAAACCTCCTGATAAAAAATAACATCCTGTTAATATACTGCAGACAGGATTGTTATGCAAGAAAATCTCTGCTGAAAAGGGTTGGAAAATGTTACTTTTGCAAACCTGATTCACGGATTTTCAGCAATGCTGGGTATTTGCTGACAGAGATTCTGTCGTTTGCGGGGTCACGGACTGCCCGGCAGAGCTGACAGACTACATCGCAAAGGCACTCTTCCCGGCGGAAATCAATGCTGGTGATTCGCGGGGTATCAAACGGCAGATAACCGTAAGCTTCCCAGTTATTACAGCTGATAAGGTCGTAATCACCGGGGGGAAAACTGCGTTCATCAAAGGCTTTCAGTATGCCGGAAGCGCGGAAGTCGGAAGTGGTGAAAATCGCCGTATTTCTCTCCAGAGGCAGCTGCATAGCGTATTCAAAACCCAGATTGGACGGCGGCAGATATTTATGAGTTGATTTTTCGCAATACTCGATAATTTTATGCAGATCATAGAGTCTGCAGTATTCCATAAAGGTTTTGGCAAAGTAGTTGATCGGGGGGTGCGGAGTGGCAAAAACACAGATCCTGCGTACTTTTTTCTGCACAAGTCTGCTGCAGATATCGTGCATTACCTCATTAAGATCCGGTACACTTTGTATGTAAGGGCCTTCAAACAACTTGTAATTCCGGTAGATTGCCGCCGGTACAGTCAAATGCATTCCCTCCGGCGGCGGAGTTGCACTCAATATCCCGTCAGGTTTCAGGTTTTTCAGCAGACCCCAGCTTTTTACATACTGGAATCTGGCATTTCTGCGGGAAAATTCTTTTTCCAGCAGCGGAAAAGTGTTTTTGTTATACAATATATCGCGTTCCAGGACTGAATGGAATTTTTTGCTGTCAACAATACATATATTTATTGTTTTGCCGCGCTCAAGAACAAACGTGCCGCTGCCGGTTACGCGTTTGAGGATGCCTTCGGCAGTAAGCTGCCGGATCGCACGGTCGGCGGTCATAGGAGATACATTAAGTTCTGCAGCCAGTTCCGCCGAACTCTTCAACCGCGCTCCGGCGGGCAGGGCACCGCTGCCGATCAACTTGCGCAAGTGATCGGCAACATATTCTATTTTATTTTTATATTGATGTATAAGCATAAAAAAATATAGCACTGCAAGGCTGAAATGGCAAATTTTTATATAGATTTTATATAATCAGCGGATTTATTTTGATTTTTTTTCAGGAAAACAGTTGTTTTTATAGTTGATTTTTTGTATATTGTAGAGGAACGCTTTTAACAAAGGAGTAATAAATGCGTAAAGTTCTGACATTATTTGCATTTTTTACGGCAGCAGCGTTAGCCGCTGCCGAGTACACAATCAAAGTTACCACCAGTGCACCGTTCGGCGTGGTCAAATGCAATGAACCAGTTACCTTCACAGCGCAGGCTCTGGTTGACGGCAAGCCCGCCCCGGCAGATATGATTCTGGAAGTTCAGGAGTATATCAGCGGTACCGGCAGAAAAATTGTCAAGCAAAGCGCGGATAAAACTTATACCTTCAAGCACGCAATGGCGGAACCGGGCCGTATGTATATACGCTGCTTCCTTTTCGGTGGTGCTTCAAAGAAGAAATCTCTGTTGCTTAATGTTGGTTTGTCCAAGCCCAAAAAAATGACTGGTACCGGGGTGTATGCAGCACCCGAAGCACAGCGCATAGCCCGTCCGGAACCTGCCGATTTTGATGCCGTCTGGGATAAATACAAAGCCGAACTTGTGCAGATCCCGGTCAAAGTTCTGGAAAAGAAACCGCTCAACAACTCCAAAGCCGGCGGCGCCAAGGCTGATATGGCAAAAAAACTCAAGATCGATGTTTATGATATGAAAATAGCCAGCCCGGGCGGCAAGAATGTATCCGGGATCCTTTGCGTTCCGCAGGATAAATCGCGCAAATATCCGGCAATTGTCAGCTTTCACGGTGCCGGAGTCAGATCGGCAGGCGCAAATTTGAACAGCGATGCCATCACCTTTGATGTCAATGCCCACGGTCTGCCCAATCTGATGCCCAAAAAATTCTACGATGATATATCGAAAAATAAAAATCCGTACTACGGTTCAAGCGATTACAAAGCACAGATGTTCCGCGGTATGTTTATGCGCGTACTGCGCTCGCTGGAATTTGTCCGGACTCTGCCGGAGTGGAACGGCAAAGATCTGATCGTTACCGGCGGCAGTCAGGGCGGGGTGCAGACCATTGTAGCCGCCGCGCAGGATAAGTATGTATCTCTGGCAGTGCCGACGATCCCGGCAATGGTCGGTGTGGCGGAATTTATCCAAAAGAAAAATGTGGAATCCACCTGGCCGAGCCCCTACGTTAAAGATTATCAGGCTGGTAAAGATGTTACCGCAGCGGCAAAGAAATTTGACTATCTTGACGGAGCGTTCCATCTGCGCCGTGTCAAGTGCCCGATCTATGTGGCAGTAGGTATGTTTGACCATCACGCAGCGCACGTGGCGGCGGCAATGAACGATTGTCCTTCCAGAGAAAAGGTGTTTTCTTATAACATTTATCACGGTCACACTCCGATCAACAAGCCCGGCGTCCGTGCGATCAACAAGGTTCTTGACGCCGCCAAAAAGGAATCTGTAAAAAAATAACAGTTTAACTGTATAACATAAGGAATACAAAATATGAAAAAAATTCGACTCGGTATTATCGGACAGGGCAGAAGCGGTCACAACATCCACGTAGCCGCACTTAAACGCGCCAAAAGTCTGGAACGCTTTGAAATTGCCGCCGTTACGGACTATATTCCGGAACGCTGTAAAGATGCTGTGGAATCATTCCCTGAATGCAAGGTCTATCCTGACTACAAAGCTATGCTGCAGGATAAAAGTCTGGATTTGATCGTGAACGCTTCTTTCAGTGATCAGCACGTACCCATTTCCATTGAAGCATTGGAAGCCGGATTCCACGTTTTGAGCGAAAAACCTCTTGCTGCCAAAGTCAGCGAAGTTGACCGCGCCATTGCCGCTGCCGAAAAAGCCGGCAAGGTTTTTGCGGTGTTTCAGGAAGCGCGTTTTGACCCCACATTCCAGAAAGTGCTTGCATTGTGCAGAAGCGGCGTCATCGGCAAGGTGGTTATGGCGCGTTTCACCCGCAACAATTCCGCCCGCCGCTGGGATTGGCAGACTTTGAGCGAACGCAACGGTGGAGCATTGCTCAACACGGGGTCGCACCCGCTGGATCAGGCGCTGGCGCTCTTCGGCGAAGGTATGCCCGATAAGATTTTTGCCGCAATGGATCGTGTAAGCAGTTTCGGTACTGCCGAGGATCACGTTAAATTGGTTTTCAGCAAAAAGGGTCATCCCACGATCGATTTGGAAGTCAGTTCCAGTGCACCCTATTCGCCGCCGCGTTTTCAGGTGTACGGCGAGTTCGGCGGCATTACTGCTGTACCCGGCAGAGTGGAGTGGAAATATTTCAATCCCGCCGATGCTCCGGAGCGCAAACTCATAGCCGATCCGCTGCCCGACCGCGCCTACTGCAGTGAAAAACTGGAATGGTTTGAAGAGGTCTGGACCGATCCCGGCAACCGCGGAGCCGCGTGGCTGGGTGAACAGTTTTACTGCAATCTCTATGAAGTAATTTGCAACAATGCCAAACTTGCGATCCCGCTGGAAGATGTCCGCCGTCAGATCGCTATTATCGAAGAAGCCCACCGCCAGAATCCGGAAAAGAGGAACTGAATTATGTCTGAAGAATTGCGCGTAATGTCCGTGATGGCGCATCAGGACGATTTTGAATTTGAAGCCGCCGGAATTTTCTGGAAACTGCGCCAGCACTACGGCGATAAAGTCCGGCTCAAGATCCTGACCACCAGCCGCGGCGGCAGCGGGCATTATCTTTATGATGTGGAAACCACTGCACAGATCCGTGACAAAGAGGCGCGTGCCAGCGCGGCGATCGTTGGCGCTGAATATGAAAATTTAGTGCAGCTTGATGGTTCGCACATCCCCGCACAGGTTTTTGGCGACCGCAATATGCTGGGCGGTTTGTGGAACGCCATCCGCAGTTTTGCCCCGCATTACCTGATCGCGCCGCCGGTGGCAACCAATCCGCTGGCGGGGGTGCATATCGATCACCAGCACACTGCTGAAGCGGTGCGTATGGTGGCATATCAGCTGGGCGTACCCAATGCCTACCCCACAATGAACGGCGAAAAAATTATGCGTTACAAACCGCCGGTCATTTTCAACTGCGTTGACGGCTATGCCAAAGAAGCTGTGTGGCACTTCAGGGTCAATATCGATGACTGCCGCGAACAGAAAATGGCAATGCTGCGCTGCCACAAATCGCAGTTGGAAGAGTGGCTGCCTTTTGTCAATAATCTGGATAAAGAAGAAATTCCGCGCTGGTCGCCGGAAGAATATGCCGCCAAAACCGATAAGCGCCATATCGACCGCAACAAACTCTGCGGTTTTGATTCGCCGGTCTGGCACGAATATCTGGCTGTGACCTCCTGGGGCGGCGGTTCGTGGCAGGCGGCATACAACGCGGAACAGATCAAAAAGGATTTCCCGTTTATAGAGTGGAAATAATAGTGGGAATAATTGAGAAGAATCGGGAGGTATTGGAAAGCACTGGGAAGAACCGCCCGCCGGCAGTATTTACGAGGCGGCAAAGACCCGTCCCGGAATTTCACAAACTCTCCCAAAAACTCTCAAAAATTTCCCAAGCAGTCCTCAACATCATAACAGCAAATGCAGGGGGGGCAGAGTTATGGAGAAATATTGCAAAAAGAGTTTTAAAAAACTTGCAAACAGCAGTGCATAGTGTTATATTCAGAGTTGGTGAGAAACGCCTGAAAATAAAATAATTGTTTAATATATTGATATTCAATGCTTTAACAAAAGGAGACTGAATAATGTATACAAAGAATTCCTGTTTGCTGCGACCCGTTCCGGAACGGGTGAAGGCTTCCGCCTTCACCCTCATTGAATTGCTTGTAGTAATAGCCATCATTGCGATTCTGGCGGCAATGCTGCTGCCGGCGCTTTCGGCGTCACGAGCTGCGGCGCAGACGGCAAGTTGCTCCGCCAACCTCAAACAGCAGGGCGTTTTTCAGGAAATGTACCGCAATGACAACAATGATTGGTTTACCGGGCCTCAAGGCGATTACGATTTAGACGAATCAACAGGTAAGATTACAAGCGATGGCGTGTATTGGATCAAACTGGTCAGATGCGGTTATATTGAACGGGATTGGTCAATAACTAACAATGATTATACGCCTGATATCAACAGTGCCCGACTCTTTGTCTGTCCCGGTTCTGATATTCTGTCCTGGGTGGATAGCAACACCAGTCTGATCACCAATCGTGAAAGTTATGTTTACGGATTTTTAGGTTTCCCCGGTTCGCACGGCGGCAGCTGGAATTATCAATTCAATTCATTTATCAAAGGTGCTAAATCCGAAATGGACGGCGATCCATCGGTGACAGGGGTGTTGGGATGTTCTGCTAAAAAATACGGTGATGGTTCAGTAGGTATGTGGTATCGTATGTACTGCGGATGCAACAGCTATAAAGCAGATACCAATGCCGGTATTTACCTGATCCACAACAATGCCGGTAATGTGGTAATGGCAGACGGTCACGTTGAGGCGATTGACACCAAAAAGGCGGCTGAATGGAAAAAGAAATGGCATATATTAAAGGTAATGCCGAAGTTTGAATAAGAGAAAATTTTTACAGGGAGAGAGATCTTGATTAAGAAACTTTTAGCAGTATTGTGTATTGCGCCGGCGGTGATGCTGGGCAATGATTACAGCGAGTACAGCCGTATTATGAGCGACTCCGGGGTGGGGCTTACAATGTGGACAATGGCAAGCGGCTCTCCGGTGGTAAAAAAACTGGACATCAACTTTGACCCCAAACAGATCAAAAAAGCCGCGCTGGAATATGAAATTCTCCTGCCGCCGGTCGAACCCAAACGCAAGATCAAGATTACAAGCGACAATTACAAATGGAAAAAAATTCTGGTTACTGTCAATAAAAAAGTCATTTTCAACGATACCCCCGGCAAGTTGATTCTGAAAGGTACTCATACGATCGATTTCCCCGCAGAGTATCTTAAAAAAGGTGTCAATGTAATCAGTTTCGGCTGGGATAAAAAGGATAATTCCGGGGCTTACGGCTACATTTATATGGCGGTTGACAAAGATACCCCGGTCAAAAATATTCCGATCGGCAAAGACAAAAAAGGCAAAGTCCGTACCCGCCGTGTGGTGGATAATGAAGGCATCCGCATCCGTCTGCTTGTGAATATGTAATTTTCAACGCAAAGAAAATATAAAAACAAAGGAGTTGAAATTGATGAAAAAACGGTTTTTAGCAGGGATCGCTCTGACTGCGGTGGCAGGTATATTGCAGGCAGGCGATATCAAGTATGAAAAAAGCGGCAGCAAAATCTTGATCGATCAGGGCAGTTACACCTGCACCGTTGATGCGCTCGGCGGACAGATCACCAGCTGGAAACTCAAGAACGGTGAGCGCGAATTGGTAGCCAATCCCTCTTTGCACATCGGCGGTGCCGGCAAAGTTAAAGATGGTCTTTTCAACGATATTTCCCCCCAGAGTGCTGAATATGGACTCAATGTGGAAAAATCCGGCGACGGCAAATTGACCGTTGTCGCCAGCTGGAAAGGCACCAAAGGCGTCTTCAAAGGCATCAAGCTGGAACGCCGCTTTATGTTTGACAAAGATTACGAAGGTATCGCTGTCCGCGAAACACTGCAGGCAATGGAAAAGGGCGGCGATATATTTTTGCAGTTCCACAACAGTCTGGCTCTGGACGGCATCGATGGTAAACAGACGGTGTTTTCCAGTTGCAAAGACGGTAAACCGGTGCGTTTCACTTACAGCAATTTGAGAACTGCTGTGACCCAGGCGGTGGTGGAGCCGGAAGTGCCGTGGTTCGGTTATGTCAACGGCGAAAAGAAGAACGGTTTTGCACTGCTTTTTGAAAAAGCCTCGAACATCCGCAATATGTTCGCCTGGAGCCGTGGCAAATTCTTTACGCTGTCAGCAAACTTTCAGGCGGTGAATATTGCTCCGGTGGCTGAACGCGATGTGTGGTAC
This sequence comes from Victivallaceae bacterium, assembly GCA_045587205.1. Lineage (GTDB taxonomy): Bacteria > Verrucomicrobiota > Lentisphaeria > Victivallales > Victivallaceae > SIG78. The sequence goes on along the minus strand of JAZNBV010000103.1, from coordinate 5,321 downwards.
ACTACTTACTATATGTTGCCGCTGCAGGGCGACGGTGAACTTTTGAGCGTAACAACGGATATTGTTGTTTCCGGAAAAAAAGCCGGCAACAAAACCAATCTCTATGTATGGCTGCCGGAAATTCCTGCTGCCAAAGAAGTTTACGCCGCAGTTGGCGGTAAAACTCTTGCCGCAGTGCCGGTCAAAGCCGGTTGCAGACTCTATACATTGAATTTTGATGAAACTGCCGGCAAGGTAACAGTCGGTTTCCGCGGCGGAAAAGTTGCTGCGTCGGTTGAAATTGACGGCAAATTCGCCGCCGAAAAGGCGCTGGCCCCGGTCAGGCGCATACCCAAAGTATCATATACAATGGGACCACAGGGGTTCTATTACTACTATCCTGACTTTTATGTGGCGCAGAATGCTCCGGCGTGGTTCGGTATTGCTCTGCAGGGTAACTTTAAGAACAAGAAAAACTTCCGCAGTGCTTTGATCCTGCCCGAAGAAGTCGAATATATGTATCTGCCTGAAAATGCGGTCAAGAGCAATGTTGTTATTGACGGCAAAAAGATGATCTGCTACGAAATACCCAATAAAACTAATACCAGTAAGAGTCAGGTGCTGGCATTCTGCCTTAAACTTAAAAAAGCATTGCCGGAAGGTTCCAAGGCTTATCTGCAGACCCGCTGGGACGGCGGATCGCTGAAAATGCTCAAATACAATGTCAAAGAAGTGAGCGGTTTCCCGCAGCTCAAAGGTCAGCTCAAGCACCTTACAATGGGTATTCAGGCTCGCCGTGATCCCGCGAGGCAGCCGTTGGAAATCTACGGTATGAACCGCCTTATGTATATCCGGCAGGAAAGCGATTTCCACTACGAACACCGCGGCGTTGGCCATCATCAGGCGATGCTCGATAAATTGGAAAAAGAACGCAATATCGAAGGTATTATGGCATATTTGTCGTTCTACCGTTTGAGCCGTTTTAACAGAGCCAAGAACAGTAAACCTCTGCTCAAAGAGATCGGTACATTGTTCACTCCCAAAAGAGAATATAAACCGTTGGAAAATCCGGATAAACTCTGGGCGGTGGATATGACCGGTAAAAAGACGGGGCTGCTCTGTCTTTATAACTGCACCCGTACCCGTTATATGGATAAAACCCTTGACCAGCACAAAGTGGCAATGGATTACGGCTGGAACAACTTTGCAATCGATGAAGAACACTGGAGCAACGGCGCAACTCTCTGCTGCTGCGAAGACTGCAATAAAGAATTTGCCCGCCGCGCCAAGGCCGCCGGTCTGGAAGTTGTTGACCTGATAACGCTTGCCAACAATCCGGAAAAATATCCCCGTCAGAGCGAATTGTGGTGGGATATGAAGACCGATCTGGTTGCCGAAATATATAAAATGATGCGCGAAAATCTCGACACCTACAAGCCCAACGGCAAACAGCGCAAACTGCTGATCTGGGTGGATCGCCGTGTTTCCAATGACGGAACACGCTACAGTGCCATCTCCAACCGTTTGAGCGATTACCGCAAACTTGCAGTGTATGCCGATGAACTTCTGCCGATGTGCTACGAAGCCAGTTCCGCATTTGTCGGTCACTGTGCGTATGAAACCTCGACCTTGATCAAAGGGCTTCGCGCCAAACTGATTATGGGGATCGCGCCGCACCGTGCGTATGAATTCAACCGGGTGGTAACACAGGATTTCGGCTCGCTGGAAGCTCTGGAAGAACAGATCATCGAGTGCTATTTCAACGGAGCCAAAGGTGTGATGATTTGGGCCGGTGAACGCTGTCTGCGCGGGGCAATGGATATGCTTAATTGCGCCAATGCCGCCAAGCGTATGCTGCCCCTCGAAGAAATAGTCTGCTTTGGTAAGCCCGTCAAACTTGCCTGCGACAATCCGGCTGTGAATGTCAGTGCAATAGAATATAAAGGCAAGATCGCAGTGTTTATGCGCAACTACTCCAGTAAGAGTATGGAAGCAGAGCTGACTCTGCCGGCATCAGTCAAGATTATTACAGACACCTTCACCGGCAAAAAACTTGACAAAGCCAAGGTCAAATTTGCCGGCGGCAAGCGTATTCACACTTTGCTGCTGCAGTAATACTGGAAAATTGAATTATGAAGTTTACAACAACATTATTACTGGCACTGGCAGCATTGCTGCCGGTACAGGCTGTGACATTCCAGAAAACCGCTGATGGGATCAATATCGATCACCCGGATTTCAAATGCGCTATCATAGCCACGGGTGGTCAGATCAAAAGTTTTGTGGAAAAACGCAATAACCGCGAACTGGTAAGATATTCTCTGCAGTCCGGCGGTATCGGCAAAATCAAAGAGATCATTTTCAGAGATTTGCAGCCGATGGTTTGTGATTATGACTTGAGTGCTGAAAAATCCGCTGACGGCAAACTGGTTGTTACTGCAGTGTGGCAGGGAACCAAGGCGGTTTTCAAAGGCATCCGGGTGATCCGCAAGTTCACGTTTGATCCCAAGTGCAGTTATGTTACTGTGCAGGAAACTTTTCAGGCGATCAGCGAAGCCAAAGATATTTTTCCGCAGTTTCACACTTCGCTGAACGCTGCCGGTCTGGAAAAAGGCAATACTGTTTACTCATTTTTCAATGCCAACGGTCCGGTGAACTTTACTCATCAGGATGTCAGACGCTTTATGCAGCAGGTCACCACCGATCCGGTGCAGCCGTGGTTCGGTTATCTCAATGACGATATGCAGGGCGGTTTTGCGCTGGCTTTTGAGCGCGCGCAGAATATCGAAACTGCCTTTGCCTGGAGTGATAACAAGCTTATGACAATGGTGGCCAATTACCGTCAGGTATCGGTTGCCCCGGTGGCGGAGCGTGATGTGTGGCACACCACATATTACCTGATGCCGTTTCAGGGCGAAGGCAAACTTCTGCACGCATCAACTGATTTGATCGTCAGCGGCAGAAAAGTTGGCAAAAAGTCTAAAGTGGCGGTTTTTCTGCCGGAAACAGTTGACGATGGTAAAGTTTTTGTTGAAGCCAACGGCAAAGTGCTTGCACAAAAAGATATAAAAGCCGGAAACCGGCTTTATACGCTTGAGTTTGCGGAAATGCCCGGCAAGGTCAAAGCCGGTTACCGTTCAAGCAAGAGTTCCTGTCATACTCTGATAGATGGGGTCATTGCTGCCGGCAGCAGGGAAAAGGCCTCCAAACGGCTGGTACAGCGCAAATTCTCCGGTGGAATGGAAGGTGCTTACTACTACTATAAAGAGATGTATGTCAGCAGAGATCCGCATTGGACAACCATCGGGCTTCGCGGTAATTTTGCGCGTTACAAAGATTTGCGTTTGCGGATTTATCTGCCGGAAACAGTTGAGATCCCGCAGTTTATTCCGCAGAACAATCTGCTTACCGGCAAGGCGGAACTTGATGGCGTCAAAATGCGCTACTATGAAGTCACCCCCTGGCGGAGAACCACCAACGGTGCGGCAATCGATTTTTCGATCAAGCTCAACGGCAAGCTGCCGGAAAATGCCTTTATGGCACTGCAGATGCGCCGCAAAGGCTGGGAACAGAAGCCCGAAAAGGTCAAACTGGTGGCAGTGGAAGATATTCCGGCGCTTGACGGCAGACTCAAGCATTTCAGTTTGGGTATGGAATTCCGCCGTGGCGTGGACTCCTGGCCGATCGAAAAATATGGTTTCAACCGGTTGATGCTGCCCCGCAAAGAGTCGCACTTTTTTGAAGCTCCGGTCAACGATACATTCTACAAAGATACTGTCAGTGCACTTGCCAAACGCAATATCAGTTTAACAGTTTCCTTTATGGGGCCGTTCCGTTATTTCCATATTATAAGGAACAATAAAACTGCTAAAACTGCCCTCAAACAGGCCGGTGTAACTTATTTGCCGGTAAAGAAAACCGAAGATATCGATATGAAAGATTACTGGGCAGTCAACTCGGAAGGGCAGCGCATTGCGATGTTCTGCCCCGGCGGAGTAACTCGCGGCAGATATCTGGAAAAAACTCTGGAAACATTCAAGATCGGTATCGATTACGGTATCGACAATTTTACGACCGATGAAGAACACTGGGGCAACGGCGCGGCGATCTGTTTCTGCAAATTCTGTCAGGAAGAGTTCAGCAAGCGCCAGAAAGCCGCCGGTCTGGAAGTTGTGGATATGAAAACGGTTGCCGGTAATGAACGCAAATATCCGGCGCATACCGAATTGTGGTGGAATATGAAGACCGATCAGGTTGCGGAGCTCTACAAGCATATCCGCAACGTGCTTGATACTTATAAACCCAACGGCAGAAAACGCACACTTTCTGTCTGGGTGGATCGCCGCGCCAATCCGACAGAAAAGGTATATAATGCCATTGCCAACCGTTTGAGCGATTACCGCAAACTTTCCAGATATATCGATGAATTGCTGCCGATGTGTTACGAAGCCGATGAAAATATCATCATTGCCACCACGCGCAACACTTCCAGTCTGGTCGATGGCGTAACGTGCAAACTGATTATGGGGTTGAGTCCCTGCCGTTATTACGAATATTTCCGGGTGATGAATCAGGATTTTGCTCCGCGCAAAGGTTTTGAACATCAGATTCTGGAAACATTCTTCAACGGCGGTAAGGGTGTAATGGTCTGGGCGCCTGCCAGCGGTCTGCGCGGAGCGTTTGATATGCGCAATGCGGCGTTGGCGGTCAAGCGCACGCTGCCGATCGAAGAAATTCTCTACTTCGGTAAAGAGGTAAGCGTAAAGTGCGACAACCCGGCAGTTAAAGTTACTGCTGTGGAATACAAAGGCAAGATCGCAGTTTTCCTGCGTAACTATTCAGCAAAAACTGTGGAATGTACTCTGGATATGCCCGGAAATATGAAGTCGGCAGTCGATACATTGACCGGTAAAAAACTTGATTCGCTCAAGTTCAAGTTTGAAGGCGAAAATCGTATCCACACATTGCTGTTGCAGTAATTTTTTACGGTATAAAGCTGGATGCCGCAAAACCGGATGGTTTTGCGGCATCTTTTTATATTGCTTTAGCGTAAAAAAACTACCGGCTGAGCCGGTATGTTGCCGAAATAGCTTTAGCTTCAAGTTTAAAAAGGCAAACTCCCTGCTATAGTATGCAAGGTTCGCCAACCGCATACATAAAGACAAGGAGTTTTCCGTTATGAAAGACAATTTATCACACACCAGTTGGAAATGCAAATATCACATTGTATTTGCCCCTAAATATCGCCGAATAAATATTTATGGCACATTGAAAAATGATATAGGGAAGATATTACGGCAACTTTGCGATTTGAAAAAGGTTGAAATACATGAAGCAGAGGC
>JAZNBV010000102.1:0-6387 GCA_045587205.1 Victivallaceae bacterium | reverse complement strand
TTTATTCGGCGATATTTAGGGGCAAATACAATGTGATATTTGCATTTCCAACTGATGTGTGATAAATTGTCTTTCATAACGGAAAACTCCTTGTCTTTATGTATGCGGTTGGCGAACCTTGCATACTATAGCAGGGAGTTTGCCTTTTTAAACTTGAAGCTAAAGCTATTTCAGCAACATACCGGCTCAGCCGGTAGTTTTTTTACGCTAAAGCAATATAAAAAGAGGCGCTGCAAAAACATTGAGAATTTGCAGCGTCTCTTTTTTTATTTGTGAAGAAAAAATTTCACAGCAGCAACTGTTTATTTCACCTGCGGAGCAACCATATTTTCCAGAAAATAGTTTGCCACGCGGTTGTCATTGCACAATTCCGGATGAAATGACATTGCCAGAATATTGTTCTGACGAACTGCAGTGATTCTGCCGTTATGCTCGGCAAGCACCTCCACTCCGGGTGCACAGAATTCGATTTGCGGCGCCCGGATAAAACTCATCGGCACCTCGCTGCAATCGGCGAATTTGCCTTTGATGCAAAAGCTGCTCACCTGTCTGCCGTAAGCATTGCGGCGTACAGATACATTAAGCAAACCAAGATGCACAACCGGATCATCCAGCAGACGCTCTGCCAGCAATATCAAACCGGCACAGGTAGCCATTACCGGCAGACCGTTCCGGATGCGGCTCTGCAATTCGTCAAACATATCAAGATTCCGCAGCAACTTTCCCTGCACAGTGCTTTCGCCGCCGGGAAAAACGACCGCATCAAACTCTTCAAAGAGATCTCGTTTCTGCCGCAGCTGCAAAGTTTCCGCACCCAGGTTACGGAAAACTTTTTCGTGTTCGGCAAAATCCCCCTGCAGAGCCAACAGTGCTATTTTCATCAAATGCCCCGTTCTTCCATAATGATCTTGATTTCATCGGGATTGATACCCACCATAGCTTCGCCCAGATTGCTCGAAAGTTCAGCCAGCATATTGAAATCTTTATAGTTGGTAACAGCCTTGACGATCGCTTCGGCACGCCTGGCCGGATCGCCGGATTTGAAAATACCCGATCCCACAAACACACCTTCAGCTCCCAGCAGCATCATCAGCGCGGCATCCGCTGGAGTTGCCACACCGCCGGCGGCAAAGTTAACGACCGGCAGTTTGCCGTTTTCGTGCACATAAAGCAGCAGATCATACGGTACCTGCAAAGTTTTAGCCGCTTCGTAGAGTTCATCCTGTGCCATATTGGCTACACGGCGGATTTCTGCCTGCATCTTGCGCATATGACGCACCGCCTGAATAACATCACCGGTGCCGGGTTCGCCTTTGGTACGGATCATTGCCGCGCCTTCGTTCACCCGGCGCAGCGCTTCACCGAGATCGCGGGCACCGCAAACAAACGGCACTTTGAACGCGCGTTTATCAACGTGGTAGATATCATCCGCCGGGCTCAAAACTTCGCTTTCGTCAATATAATCTATTTCGATAGCTTCCAGAATTCTGGCTTCGGCAATATGCCCGATACGGCACTTTGCCATCACCGGGATGGAAACAGCCTCCTGGATACCGCGGATCATTCCCGGATCACTCATACGCGACACACCGCCGGCGGCACGGATATCGGCAGGAATGCGTTCCAGTGCCATAACCGCACAGGCTCCGGCGGCTTCGGCAATCTTTGCCTGTTCGGGGGTAGTAACATCCATAATGACTCCGCCCTTGAGCATTTGAGCGAGGTTGCAATTCAATTCATACTGTTGTCTGTCCATTTTACTTCTCCTTATCGGTTAAAAATTTGACTTTAATATAATTGTATGGTATTTTAATTACAAACCTTAAAATTGTATGGATTACAATAAAATGCCCACAAACTCTTTTTCGGAAAATTTTTTAAGCTGGATGCCGGAACGCGGCAATCTGGTGCGTCCTTATTATCTTTCGCTTGCCAATATGCTGGAAGCAGACATAACCTCCGGGAAACTTGCCTGCGGCACCAAACTGCCGCCGCAGCGGGAACTGGCAGATTATCTGGATATAAATTTCACCACCGTTACCCAGGCATACAATCTCTGCCGCGAAAAAAATCTGATTTACGGCGTTATCGGGCGCGGTACATTTGTAGCCCCCCTGCCCGGCACAGAGACTCCGGGCAGAAAAGTTGCCGGCAAAGTTATTGAACTGGGACTGGTAAACGGCTTTGCCCATCTGCGTTCGCCGGTCATTGAAGCAAGCAGAAGTGTTCTTCAGAAAGGTTATATCAACGAACTTTATTCATACACCGAACCGGCGGGGCATCTGCATCAGCGCGCCGCCGGAGCGCATTGGATGCACCGGATGGATGTGCATACTGACAGTGAACACACTGCCATTTTTTCAGGTGCGCAGAATGTTATCAGTACGGCGCTGCTTTCGCTTTTCCGCATCGGCGACAAACTGGCGGTCGATGAATACACTTACAGCAATCTCATAGGCACGGCGCGGCTTTCGCACATCCGGCTGGCGGCGGTACGCAATGACCGTGACGGTATGATTCCGGAAGATCTGGAAAAAGTCTGTCAGGATCCGGCGGTGCGCGGCATATTTCTGATGCCTAATTGCGCCAACCCGACAACCTGTACGATACCGGAAAAACGCAAAGATGAATTATCCGATATAATCGCCCGCCGGAAGCTGATACTTATTGAAGATGATAATACTGGTATATTGCCGCCGCAGACCGGCTATCACTCGATGTTTTTCCGGCTGCCGGAACAGACCATTTATATATGCAACTGCACCACAATTTTATGCGGCGGACTGCGCGTGGCATTTGCGGCATTTCCGGAACAGTTCCGCCATCGCCTGCTCAATGCCCAGTTCCATTTGAATATAAAGACATCTTCGCTGGATGCGGAAATCATCACCGAATTGATTTTAAGCGGCAAAGCATCCCGGATAGCAGACGAAAAATCCGCATTGGCGGAAAAACGCAATAAGCTTTTTGATGAAATTTTCCCCAATGCGGTAAAACCGGGTACTCCGGCGGCATTTTTCCGCTGGCTGCCGCTGCCGGAAATGCCGGTTCACGGAGTGGATATAGAACGCGCTCTGCAGCAGAAAAATGTAAGTGTTTATTCATCATACCGTTTCAGCGCAATGCATCACGAAGAAGAGTTTCTGCGCCTTGCCGTATCTTCGCCGGAAAACGACAATGATCTGTGCAATGCGCTGAACACGGTAAAAGATTTTATTCAACAGAATAGTTGAATCAATACTGTATATCCGGCAGTACCGGATCGTAGCGCGGATGCTCGCACTGCGGCACACGCATACCGCCGGTACGGTAAATTGCCGGCGGAGCATCGCACTCAAATTTCAGCACCGGACAGAGCCGGCAACTCAACTCATCCGGCAGAGTTACAGTTATTTTACTGCCGGTTTGAGTAAATTCCAAATCCGGCAGTCCGAAAGAAGAAATGCGTTTTACATTCATCTGCAAACCGCTTATGGTCATACTTTGGCGCGGATACATAAGTGTGTAGTACATATTATTGCCCGAAACCGTGATTCTGCCGTGCGGATCCCAGTCTCCGCGGTCGCCCGGCTGCGGGATCATCGGCGAAAAAGAGAATTTTTCGCAATCGGCAATTGCTTCTGCACCGCCTTCACGCAGCCACTTTCCTACCGCTTTGATGATTTTCACCGATTCAGCCGGCACTGTGCCATCGCCGCGCGGCCCGATATTCAACAGCAGATTGCCGCGGCCGGAACCGCAAGTCAAAAGCATATTTATAACATCCTGCGGTGATTTCCAGGAATTGTCATTTTCGTAATACCCCCAGTGATTATTGAGTGTTACGCACGCTTCCCACGGACGCCACGGATCCGGGGCGGTCAGATGCTGCTCCGGAGTACCGAAATCCCCCGGCAGACCGTTTCTGCCATTGAACAGCAGATTGCTCTGGATATTTTTCAGCATAGCGTTCATTTTTTCCGCCTGCCACTGTTCGGAATTGAATGGCCACCAGCCGTCATACCAGCATATATCCACAGGCGCAAAAATCCTGAACAGCTCTTCCAGCCGCGCAAAGGTGTTTTTGATAAAAAGATCGTATGAATCTTTATTTTCCAGAGCCGCCACCGCATCGGGCTGATCGAACCAATTGTTCAAACTGTGATAAAGGCCGATCTTGAGACCGTGTTTCCGGGCGGCATCGACAATTTCGCGAACCAGATCGCGGCCGGTATTTTTGAAAATATTATAATCGGACAACGCAGTGTTGTACATCCGGAAACCTTCGTGGTGCATTGTGGTAAAAACAATGTACTTCATACCGCCATCGACCGCCAGCTGGCAGATTTCATCGGCATTGAATTTTTCCGGATTGAACCCGGCGGCAATTTCCTTCATTTCTTCCGGCGAGATCGCTTCGCGGTTCATCACCCACTCGCCGCGCGCCAGTGTACTGAATAAACCGAAATGCACAAACATTCCATAGCGCAGATCGGCAAATTCCATTCTATCCACAGCGTTATCCTCCTTATGAATTACAGTTTCTTCCCGAAAAGTTTTTCAGCGTTGCAATGCAGAATATTGTGCATATCCTCTTCGCTGATATCTGCTGATACCACGCCGCCGATTACCTGATGATAGTCAAACCACGGCATATCGGTACCGAAAAGCAATTTTTCGCTGCCGACTTTTTCACACAGCATTTCAATAATACCGTGCTCGCCGGGAATGCCGGTCAATTCAAGATAAACATTGTCTTTGCCCGCTTGGGCGCACTCGATTGCTTTTGCCCAGTCGCCGTGCAGACTGTGTCCCAGCAGAAACGTTATATTGGGGTATCTTGCAATCAATTCAAGAAACTGTACGCCGTTATTGTAAACAGAACTGCCCCAGGTGTGAAACAGTATCGGCAGACCGCGTTCTTCAGCAAACTTCAATGCGTAATCATAACGCGGATCGGTCACTTTGACCTGATGATAATCGGCAAGTATCTTCAAGCCCATTGCATAGGGCTGCCACTTTTCATACATTGCCAGATCCTCTTTTATCCGCTCCGGATAGTGCGGATTGATCGCCACATACATACGGAAAGCTTCCGGGTATTCACAGCATACTTTGTAATCTTCCGCATTGCGGCGGTCTCCCCACAGCGTTGAGTGGTGAGCAAAAATCAACCGGGTAACACCGGCGCGTTCAAGATGCTTTGCCATTGCATCAGGCGTACAGCGCTTCATATATATGGCGCTGTGACTGCCCATATGTCCGTGAACATCGTAAACCGGAAAATCGGCTTTGCCTTTTTCCCAGAACATTCCGGCAATACTGCCGGATTTTTCCCAAATTGAAACAGCAGTGCTCATATTACAGCATCCTCCAGCAATTTTTTAAGATTGAGTCCGGCAATATCCGCCACCGCCCGGGCATCCAATCCGGAGTGTTTGATCTGCAGCATACCGCAGCCCAGCTGACCCGCCGGGTACATACTGCCATAGAGAATACGCGTACTGCCGTATTTTTCCGCCAGATCGCGTACGCCTTCCGGAACCCAGTAGCCGCCCAGTTCGGCGTAAAGATTGGGATAATGCTCCAGCAGCGGACGGATATTGCGGTCACTGCCCCACTTGAACCCGGCATTTACAACAGCGTAAATCCGGGGGAATTCCTGCATAAAATCGTAGATTGCCTTCCACGTTTTGATATTGTTCAGCAGCACGGGGATCTTACGCTCCGCGGCGGCATCCATAATTTTACCAATGGTCAGACGGCACGCCACAAAGCGGTGATTTTCCGGATCAAGGGTCAGAGCTTTTATCCGGTTCCGGCGCATTGCCTCAAAGAGTTCATCGCCGGCAGGCAGTTCATCACACTGTTCAGGAAGTATGCCCCAAACGCCGTACAACCGCTTGGCGGTATCGCTTTTGAGCATTTCCGCCAGCGCGGCATTGGCAACGGCACAACCGTCGGTGGCAAGGTTGGCGTGGCGCACAAGAGCGTAATCCACGCCGGTACGATCCATTTCGGCAATCAGTTCCTGCACTCCGGCACCGGCACCTTTGACAGTATTGCCGATCTGGGCATTGCAGTCAAAAAACATCAGATCTTTCAATTTCAAACTCCCGGGTTGATAAAAAAGGGTTTCAGAAATATTTGTATTTGGCTTTACAATAGCATATCTTTGCTGCTTTGCAATCCCCCCGGCAGCAGCTTTCAGCAAAAAAATAAAAAAAAGAGGATATTGCAAAACCTTAAAAAAGTTTGCAGCAACCTTTTTTTTATTTTGTCAAACCGCAGCAGAGTATTTTAGTTTTTTTCTTGCAATAGCGTGATTTTTTACAGAAAAAATATTGCAATTTACTTATAATAAACAAGTTGGGATTGCTTTTATTGAAACAATAAAAGCAATCCCGG
>JAZNBV010000101.1:0-30063 GCA_045587205.1 Victivallaceae bacterium | reverse complement strand
CAATACTTCCCAATACTTCCCAATACTTCCCAATACTTCCCAATACTTCCCAATACTTCCCAATACTTCCCAATACAGCAAATGGCAGCGCAAGAATTTTTCTTGCGCTGCCATCTCTATTTTTTCCGGTAAAATTTACACTTCCCAATCGCCGGTAAAAGCGGTGGTATTTTTTCTTACTTCTGCTTTATCGCTCTGCCAATCGCCGGGAACGGTGTATTTGCATACGCGCGGCAGGATCGGACACTGCATACAACCTTTTTCCGGATTGCGCATCACCGTTTTTTCGTAAGCCTTGCGGTAATCAGAAAGTTTGAAATACTGCCACAGACTGTGCCGTACCATAACTTCAGTTATCATATTATGTTTACGCATATAGTCGTAAATGGCGTTATTGTCATACGCTCTGCAGCTGGCACCGCGCCAGCTCCAGGTACGGATCGGCACGATCCTGCCGTCAGGAAGTTTTACATTGACTTCTTCAGTACGCTTGCCCAGACAATGCACGGAGTTGGTCATTTCGGCTACGTGCATAAAAGTCACCGCATTTGAACAGCTTATCATCAGAGCATATCCACCGGCTTTTTCCAATCTGCCCAGCGGTGAATCCTCACCGAAACAGAGCGTTTTGTGGTGATCTTTCACCCAGTGGAAATTTTCTTTGCCGTAAACCGCCATACTGTGCGTGGGGTTCAGAGAACGCACCACATCCTTGTGCTTGCGGAATTCATCAGTAATAATGCCCACAGTTGAAGGAGAGTTTTTCCAGTCAAACACCACATCGCCGTCACAGGTTCCCCGATAGTATGCCATATTGAACGAGGGCATCATCAGCAACCCCTCTTTTCCGCAATGTTCGATCAGAGTATCGATCACCGCTGCGGGACCGCCTTCCACACCGCCGAGCGAACCGAACGATGAATGTACCACCAGTTTATCACTGTGCGCAACCCCCAGAGCATTCAAAGCTGTACGGATATCACCGGCATTGATATTTCCGGCATAACGTATATCGTAATACCCATAGGGTTCCAGCCGTTTGAAATACGATATAAGGCCGGCGGTTTCCTTGAAATCATTTTTCCGTTTAAGCACAAAATTGCTGATCACATACGCTTCATACAGATTGCGCTTGCCATCCAGCAGCGCCAGCAGCAGCATTTCCGGATGGGCAATAAACCCTCCGCGCTGACCTTCAGGCATACGGGTAAGCGACATTATCTGACGGATTTTCGGATTACGCGTTACATACATATAGCACATTTTGCATTCGCTGTTGCGCATATCATACACATCAAGTTCCAGCGACTGCGGAGCAAATTTTCTACGGATGGCATTGAACTCTTTTTTGAGAGCAGCAGCCTTTACCGCCCCCGGCACCAGACGGTTGACGGCTGCAACCTGACCGGTAAAACAGTCAACCAGATAATCACCGATAACATTCGCGGCATACGAATTTACTTCCCTGCGGCGGATATCTTCAGTCAGACGCGTAAATTCTCTTCTGGCATTGACTTTAACACCTTTGAGCACTTCTTTTGCCAATGCTCCGGCTTTTCTCACACCTTTGAGCGTCGCAAGCCGGGCGTGATAGGCGATCATTACCCGGGCAACCTGTTCGCCGATTTCCCAATCCACGCCGGCAAAGACTTCGCCGGTATTGTGGTGGCGATTGACCGCCGGCGGCGTGTGCAGCCAGCAAGTCGGGATATTGAACGGCTCTTCTGCTGCAAAAGTATCATCAGAGAGATTTCCCGGAGCTTCCCTGAAAAGGAATTCAGGATAATGTTTACGCAGCAGTTCCCTGATCAATACCACATCAAAGCAGGGAGCGCTTACCGGGCTGTTGCGCAGTTCGGGCAGCACCCCGGCAACCTTCAGGCTGCTGTGGCACATACTGTCCATATTCACAGCTGAAATGATCTTTCCGGAGCGTTTGCGGTTCCAGAAATATTCCGAAAAGCCGTACCGTTCCATACTGAATACCACCCGGATGCTCTTTTCCAGAGCCGGGATCACCCCGTCAGCAGCCATATCGCGGAGCGCCTTTGCCACGGCTATGGAGTGGATCACCCCGGCGGCATCATCAGCAACAAAAGGTTCATACATATGCGCAAACATCGCGATTTCTTCATTGCTTTTGCCGGGGATCCTGGCAGTAACAGTATAAGTTTCACCATCAAAAACGCGGGTATTCATCACCGCTTTAAGCAGAATTTTTTCGCCGTTTTCCAAGCGTTTGTTCAGTGCCACCCCCCGGCGCGGGGTAATGGAAAAATTCCACAAAGCCAAATTACCTTTGACATAGTACCAGCCGTTCCAGCCGCAGCCGTTCATCCAGCGGATATCATCGGGATTGGAGTCAAAAATATCTTCCACATAAGATACCAGCCCCACGGCACCGGCGCACGCCAGTTTTTTACTCAACATCCCCCCCGGACTGTAATGGCAGAGTACGATTTTGCCAGCTGCTTCGTGACAATCATCGGAGTTGATGCTTTTCAGACTTATCAGTTCAGCAGTTCTGCCGCCGGGCGGCGTGGAGGGACTCCAGATCACGGCATTGAGCGGTTCTTTATCGGTATCAGCAATAAGGCGTTCTTCCGGACTCACTGCCGGATCAAGAATTTCCAGAGTCGATCTTCCGGTGCGCTCCCAAGCCTGCGGCATAGTGCAATCATCATAAGTGGTCACGCCGTCGCAGGGCAACGCATAGCGTTCAACATCAGCAAAACCGCACTTTTCAAGCAGCTCATAAACATACTTACTGGCGTTTGCAGCACTCACACTGTCGGTATTACGCTCCAGTTCATACAGTTTGTATGAATGGTTTTTTACAAAATCCATATCCAGATAACCGGCTATGAGTCCGAAATAATCCTTCAACATTTTTATCCTTTATAATTTGAAAAAAGTTCAATATTTTCAGAATTTATCAAACACACACAACTTGTGCCACGGCAGAGTTTCCACGCCTTTTTTGTTCAGATTTTCAACGTGACCATCGCACCAGAGAATGTTTGCTTCGCCATTGTGCGTCAGATACAAACCCTTGTTGAGGACTTTCTCCTTGCCGCACGCACATTCAATAGTGTACCACATCGCTTTATCAGTTGTAAAACAGGAATCGACCATCAACGGCGCACGGGAGGGATCACCTCCGGTTTTACTGTTTTTGGCACCCATTATATAACCTTTACCGTACTGCGACACAACGGTAATAAATTTATACACAAATAATTCTACACAATATAGCATTACATAAAAAAAAATCTACTGAAAAAGCAAAGATTTCCAGACAATCAGTCCGGTTGACAAAAGAGTCCCGTCAGCGGTACAATCCGGAGGCGGCTTTGTTTTGGACAAGTTCCCGGAGTTTGCACTCATTGAAAATTTCCGGCACATTGCCGCCGATGCTCTTCAGCGCCATCTGATACTGCGTGAAAAGCTGTGACTTTTCAAGCCAGGAGTCTTCGCTGATGACCGCATCAAGATTTTCCACGGTCTTTGCGGCAATTTTTGTATAAAACTTTTCCAGCAGATCCCGTTTGCTGGCAGCCGTGTTCCGGCAATCGTGATAATACTGCATAGCATTTATGTGCAGCACGCGCGTGCGTGGATAGTGCGAACACATCAGATTCCACGGCTCACCGTCCGGCAGAGTGTGATCGCCGCTGTTGCGGAAATCGGTCCGCAGCAGCAGTGCGGGCATATCGACCATCTTGGCAAAACAGAACTCCACAACGGTACCGGAATCCAGGTCAGTACCATCAAAGTTGGCAACGATTATATCACAGGATAAAAGCAGTTCAAAGTCGGCATCGCGTATGCTTTGCGAAGTGCGTTCAATAACCTCGCACTCGCCATCCTGCGGCAGCATTACTTTATAGCGTCCGCCGGAAAGCTGTTCGACCGCATCTGCCATCAGAAGATTCCCGGCAAGATCTTTGGAGTCAAAAAGATCTCCGGCAAAGTAGATTTTCAATGGTTCTTTTCCGCTGTTCATAAAATACCGTCCGTCATTGTTTCCGCAGAAAAATACCGTCAGCCAACGCAACCGATCCCTGCGGGATATCAGAGGTTATCCGCAAACCGCATCTGCCGGAAGGCCCGGTTATATGCAGATCATATTCTGCATTGCCGGATATACTGAAAGAATCGGTCACGCAGTCATTGCAGATCAGGGAAACTTCTGCTTTTTTCACATCACAGGCTTGCAGTTTGGCGGTAAACTCCCGGTACACGCCCGATGGTATATTGTACAGCAAATGGGCATCAAGATTTACTCCGAAAGTGATCGTATTGCCGCTTTGCTGATAATGCCGCAGTCTGAAGCCGCCCCCGCCGCCGATCGGATAAATATCCGGCTCCAGTTCGCACAATCTCCGTTCCTTGCGCCGCGGCGCACTGCCATCAGCGATCGCAACGGCAGTGGCAATGGTATCAGCGGTTATCTGCAGAACATTTTTGAACATAATCTTTTCGTTCGCAGCGGCATCAGTTATATTGTCTTTGCAAATATAATTCAAGGCAGTGCGGAACAATGCCTGACGCGATGATTCACCAGCTTGAGCATAACGGCGGTAAAGCACCGCCACAGCTTCAGCAACCGTATCGGCAAAAACTTCCGGTTCGACCCGCAGCTGCCACAAATCTTCACTGACCGGCATTGTGCAGAGATATCTTACCGCATCCATACCCGACAAGCGGTCAAGCGCATAGATATCCGTACCGTTGGCGCCTTCAAATACGTGGATACCGAAGGTGGAATCTTCCAGAAAATGCAGCAGACACCCCAGAAACTTCCACGCTTCGCACCGGTTGCCGGCACGGAGCAGTTCCACAGTTTTGGTCAGATAAAATTCAAAACCGCTTTCAACGTGGCGCCGGTTGGCATTATCCTGCGTAAAAATCTGGCGGGCAACACCGTTATCCACCCGCCAGTAACGGTAAAATTCTTCAACCGGAGTGTGCGGCGGATAGTGGAACTGTATGTTGTCAAGATAGAACATATAATCCGCTGATTCCGCAGAATTTTCTTCAAACACATAATCCGGATAGTTGCAGAATCTCTCTGCCAACTCTCCGGTATCACATATTCCGGCACACTCCAGAGCCAGTGCCGTTATACGGCTGTGAAATGCAGCATTGGGCATAAACAGCAGCCTTACTTTGCGCCGTACTGTTCGTAATAGGCGTTGATCGCCGCCATCAGAGTATCGTCAATAATGACTTTGCCTTTATAGGGACGATTGTAAAGGTGTTCGATAACTTCTTTCATTGTCACAATGGCACAGGTCTTGAATCCGTATTTTTCGGAAATTTCAGAAAGCGCACTCTTTTCGCCCTGCCCGCGTTCCATACGGTCCACGCTCACCACCAGCCCCAGCACATCCACATTGCCCTGCGCCTGAAGAATGGGCAGGGTTTCGCCGATGGAGGTTCCCGCCGTGGTAACGTCTTCAATGATCACAACCTTGTCGCCGTCAGCGATCGGGCTGCCCAGCAGGATACCTTTGTCGCCGTGATCTTTGACCTCTTTGCGGTTGGAGCAATAGCGGATATCAGCATCATATTTTTCGGACAGCGCAATGCTGGCAGTCACCGACAGCGGGATACCCTTGTAGGCAGGTCCGAACAGCACATCGAAATCCAGACCGAAAGTCTCTTTGATCGCCTGGGCATAGTATTCGCCGAGTTTACGCAGCTGCGCGCCGGTGCGGTAAAAACCGGTGTTGACAAAAAACGGGGTCTTGCGGCCGCTCTTGGTCACAAAATCACCGAATTTCAAAACCTGGCAATCGATCATAAACTCGATAAAATCTTTCTTGTACTGTTCCATATTGCATCCTTCCTTTATAATGTGGTTATTACAGTTCCGATGGTTAATATACACCGACTTGCACCAAAAACAAATCTCTGCAGCAAAAAAGCTTTATTGTGACATTTTTCCGGCAACGAAAATATAAAAAAATGCGCAATCTGATTTGCTTTATAAGTTTTTTCAATATATATTTATCTCAATGGAATTTCCAGAAGTGCCATCCGGATTTTTTCCGGTTTCAACAATTGCAATCCACTGTTTTTCCCAAGGATAATTTATGAATACACTTAACGCTTTTATTCCACTTCCGCAAAAGGTCTCTTACACCGGAGAGTTCTTCAAAGCTGAACAGCTGAAAAGTTTCTATGTTGCCCCGGAATTTGCCTTTTACGCTCCTGCGGTAAAAGAGCTGCTCGAAGGGTTTGATTTTGCTGTTGACTCTACTGCTGCACCGGATCAGGCGCAGCTGAAACTCTGCTTTGCAGAGTGTGCTCCGGAAAGCTTCACCCTTTCGGTCACTCCGGAAGCGATCACCCTGACCGCCGGATGCCGTGCCGGAGCGCTGTATGCAGTAAACGCCTGCCGCCAGATGCTTTTCTGCGCTTTGATCAAAGGTGCGGAAAACGCCGTTCTTGACTGCGGATATGTGGAAGATGCTCCGCGCTTTGCAATGCGCAGTATGCTTCTTGACAGTTCACGCCATTTCCAGAGTGTGAAGGTGATCAAACAGTATCTGAAATTGATGGCAGAATTCCGTCTCAACACCTTCCACTGGCATCTGGTGGACAGTCAGGGCTGGCGGCTGCAGCTGAAAAGTACCGCCGGATTGGAAAACTGCTATACCAATACTCCGGGCTTTTACACCACTGAAGATATCAGAGAGATCACCGCGCTGGCTGACTCGCTTGCCATAGAAATTATTCCGGAAATCGATGTACCGGGACACTCCCGGGGAACTTTGAAGTTTTTCCCGCAGTATGCCTGTGTACACGCAGAGCACCCCACTGAATTCTGTCTGGGCAATCCGGAGGGGGAAGAATTCATCAAAAATATTTTTGCTGAAGTAATGGAACTCTTCCCCTCAAGCAAATATATCCACATCGGCGGCGACGAAGCCGATACAGCCAACTGGGATAAGTGCCCCCGCTGCCGGGAAGCAATGCAGAAAGAAAATTGTGATAATATGCGCGAATTGGAAAACAAATTTATGAACCGCATTGCCGATTTTATTCTGCAGAACAACCGCAAACCGATCATCTGGGGAACCTGCTCCGGACAGACTTACAGCAAAGAAGTAACCATCCAGAGCTGGCTGGATATCCGCGAACCGCTGAAAGCGGCTGCCAACGGCAATCCGGTGATTTACTCGGTACATACCTCACTTTACTTTGACTATCCGGCCAATTTGAGCGAACCGTGGGAAACGTGGATGTTTGAGCTTTCGGAACGCGGTGTATATATGTGCGACCCGTACATAATCTGGCCTGACAAGGTCAAAGATGTCACTCTGGGTACCGAAGCGTGCCTGTGGACGGAAACCGTTCCGCAGTGGCGCGTCATCCAGAAACTTCTGCCGCGGCTTTACGCTTACAGCGAATGTGCCTGGAGCAAAGTTGAAAACAAAGATTACAGCAATTTTGTTCAGCGCAAAGAGCTGCTGGAAGCAGCCGGTTATCAGATGTACCTCGCCGGGCGCTGATATGGTCAAATTGTTCATACTGTCCTGTGTCGGCAAAAAAATCGCCGCCTTAAAACAGTTTTTTCGACTGTCGGCAGGTGGCAAAAATCCGGAAATGTGATACATTAACTCTACTTGAAATATTACACTGAAGTTGTTACAGGAGATTATTTATTATGGAAAAAGTCAGACTTGGAGTTATCGGCTGTGGTATTATGGGACCCAGCCACGGCCGTTCAGCACTGCGTTCAACCAAATACAAATATGAAGTCACCGCTGTGTGCGATATCGACAAAGAGGCCGCCGACAGAGCCTCGGTCAATTTCAATGCTCCGGCATTTTATGATCACCACTCGATGTTTGCTTCCGGGCTTGTGGATGCAGTGATCATTTCCACGCCGCACTATTTTCACACCCCCATTGCCATCGATGCCTTTGAAGCGGGTATCCACGTTTTGAGCGATAAACCCGTTGCTGTGCATAAAAACGATGCATTGAAAATGGTCGAAGCGCATAAAAAACACCCCGAACTGCAGTTCGGAGTAATGTTCCAGCTGCGTACCAGCAGAGCCAATCAGAAACTTGCCGAACTCCTCCACTCCGGAGAACTCGGTGAAGTGCGCCGCATCAACTGGATCAATACAATGTGGTTCCGCAGCCAGCTTTATTACGATGCCGGCAGCTGGCGCGCCAGCTGGGCGGGCGAAGGCGGCGGCGTACTGCTCAACCAGTGTCCGCATCAGCTGGATCTGTTCCAGTGGTTCTTCGGGATGCCGTCCAAACTGCGCGCGTTCTGCAATTTCGGCAAATACCACAATATCGAAGTGGAAGATGAAGTTACTGCCTATATGGAATTTCCCAACGGTGCCACTGGTGTATTCATCACCAGTACTGCCGAAAATCCCGGCACCAACCGTCTGGAAGTGACCTGCGACCGCGGCAAACTGGTATTGGAAAACGGCAAACTCAACTATCAGCGTAATGAAAAAATGATTCCTGAACTCATTGCCACCCAGGTGTATGGTGCACCGATGGATCCCTGCTGGGATATAAATATACCGCTGGATAACGCAACCTCGGCAACTACCGTATTCGATCACTTTGCCGACGCCATTTACGGCAAAGGCAAGGTTATGGTAACCGGCGAAGACGCCATCCGCGGGCTGGAAATTTCCAACGCCATACTGTTGAGCAGCTTCCTTGATTCGGAGGTAACATTCCCGCTGGACAGCGATCTTTATGAAGAAGAATTGATGAAACGCGTTGCCACCAGCTGCTACAAAAAATAATCAATATGCGGAAACTTTTTTTCAACCGTATTTTCCATAATCGCAGTTGTGTGTATATTATTACAGAACTCAATACAAAACAAACATTTATTCAGGAGAAATATTATGTCTGAAAAAATCTGTTATATAGACTTTTCCACATTGGAAAATTTTATGCGCGATGTTTTTATTGCCAACGGAGTACCTGCCGACGATGCCGCGGTCTGCGCCAATGTGCTTATTACCGCCGACAAGCTGGGCATTGACTCGCACGGTATCGGCAGACTTAAACCCATTTACATAGACCGTATCCGCGATGGTATCCAGAATCCGGTTACCAATGTGGAATTTGTCCGCAAAACTCCCGGCACTGCCGTTATTGATGCTCACGACGGTATGGGTATGGTGGCGGCCAAAGCGGCTATGCAGTACGCTATGGATGCGGCGGAAAAATTCGGTATCGGTATGAGCGTGGTACGCAACAGCACCCACTTCGGCATTGCCGGTTATTACCCGCTGATGGCGGTAAAGAAGAATATGATCGGCATTTGCGGAACCAATGCGCGGCCTTCGATAGCGCCTACTTTCGGGGTGGAAAATATGTTGGGGACCAATCCTCTCACCTTTGCAATGCCCACCGATGAAGAGTTTCCCTTTTTCCTTGACTGCGCCACCAGCGTAAGTCAGCGCGGCAAGATCGAAGTCTATGCGCGTGCCGGTAAAGAACTGCCCCCCGGCTGGGTGATCGACAGCCAGGGCAACACCCGCACCGATACCGTGCAGATACTTGAAGATCTGGTCAAGGGCACCGCCGCCCTCACCCCGCTGGGCGGTCTGGGCGAAGAGACCGCCGGATTCAAGGGCTACGGTTACGCCACAGTTGTGGAAATTTTAAGCGCGGCGCTGCAGCAGGGTGCGTTCCTGAAAGGTTTGCTGGGCTTTTCGCCGGAAGGCAAAAAGCAGCCGTATCATCTGGGACATTTTTTTATTGCCATAAATGTGGAAGCGTTTACCGATGCAGATGATTTCAAAAAAACTGCCGGCGATATACTCCGCGCCTTGCGTGCCTCCAAAAAAGCCCCCGGCTGCGAACGGATCTACACTGCCGGAGAAAAGGAATACATTGCGTATCAGGAACGCAGCAAAACCGGCGTGCCGGTCAATGCGGCACTCCAGAAAGTTATGCTGCAGTTGCGTGAGGAATGTAAACTTTACCAGTATGATTTCCCATTCTGACCGCCCGATAAACATCTGAAAAATGTTCTGCAGAGATCATTTGCGGAAAAGATAATCCACAACAGCTTCGTACTGTTCGTGCATTATACCGCCGGAAAAGATCACATCTTTTGCGTTATCCGGAATCATCAATTCCGCATACGGATTGCTGGTCACATAAATGACCGGCTTGCCTCTTGCTATGAGTTTTTCAACAAAGTCGCGCGTTCCCTTACCCGGACAGGAACGGTCGTAATCTCCCAGCATCAGAACTTTATCGCACATCGGCAGAAGTTTTTCCAGATATTCCCAGGTGCGTTCCGCTTTCTGTGAGAAATACTCCACATAAGTAAAGTTTTCCGTATAACGCTGCAGAAACTCGTTGATTATCCCCGGATAGTTCCAGAAGTGATTGCGCCGCAGATGGTTGTCTGTGACGTGTTCCACTACCAGCAGTCTGCATTCTTTATCCAGCGGCCAGAGATCATTTTCCTTGCGCAATACGGTAATGACTTTCTGCGATGCTTCGGCACTGACCGCCCGTGCTGCGGGATCGGCAAGAGCGGCTTCAGTCTTTGACGGATCGGCAAGATTGGCGTTTTCAAAAAGTCCGAACTGCTCCTTGAGTTTCCAAATGCGTTTAAGGCTGTCATCGATCATTTTTTCCGGGATACGGCCGGAACGGACAGCATCAACAAGCGCTTCCAGCACTTTACAGCGCAAAGCGTTTTCCGCCTTCATCAGCAGCAGATCGCCGCCGGCAAGCGTGTTGAGTATGCACGCTTCGGTCAGCGAATACTTTTTGATAAGTCCGCCCATTGTCAGCGAATCGCTGGTGATAACACCTTTATATTTAAGCGTATTGCGAAGATAATCAGTTACAATTTTTCCTGAACAGGTGGCTATATCGCCGGAATCATCCAACGCCGGATAAACCGTATGCGCCAACATAATCGACGGCACCAGATTTTCTTCAATAAGCGTGCGGTAGGGTGATGTATGGATTGTTTCCAGATCTTCCAGTGTCAGCGGAACTTCCGGCACACTGTAATGTGCATCTTCCATAGAATCGCCGCGCCCGGGAAAGTGCTTCATACAAGTAATCAAACCGGCAGCACTGCACCCCTTGATCAACGCCCGCGCTCCGGCAGTAACCACCGCCGGGTCGGCGCCGAAACTGCGGGTGGAAATTTCCGGATTTTCTGCTTTTACATTCACATCGCTCACCGGTGAATGGATCCAGTCGATACCAATCGCTTTGAGCTGTTTTGCCAAAGCATTGTAAAGCCGTTCCACCAGATCCATATCACCATAACGGCCCAGACTCATTGCATTGGGCGGACTGATGAGATAAGGAACCGGGAAGTTGCAGGTCGCTCCCTCAAAATCCGCAACTGTATGCAGCGGCAAACCGTTGCGTTCCCAAGCGCGTTTTTTGTAAATATTGAGCAATTCGGCATACTTCCAGCCGGGAATCATCGGTGCAAAAATCGATATATCCAGTGTTTTTTCGCCCCATTCCAGCGGCAGTTCCAGCTTTTCCTTATCCGCGTTGCCCGCCTGAATATTTTTGTTCACCGAATCCAACCGGTAACGGGCATCAGATTTGCGGGCTGCGTTTTGTGTAACCCGCAAACCGCCCAAGCCATATTTATCGATAAAATGCAGAAGCGAATTATCAATAATTGAACCGCACCAGCCCAAAACCAGTTTCTGGGCAATCTTTTCTTCCAACGAAAGACGCGAAAGCATTTTATCAAAATCCATAGCCATTTTTCTTCTCCATTTACTTTTCAAGTTTGACCGAAAAGAAGCGCTTGAGTCCTGCCAGTTCCACAGTTGCAGTACCGTTGCTTACGCTGCAATCTCTGACATCATCAAGGTCAGCAGAATAAATGCGGGCACTCCTGACATTACCGGAAATTTCCACCTTGCCGCACAATTCATCGTAATTGAGCGACTCCACTATCGGGTTGCCGATCTTGTGCAAACGCACTGTGGGGTGATAATTGGCAGTAACGCCGGTGGGCATAAAGTGCACAATGTAATTGCCGTCTTTATCAGTGTAAATACGGTACTGCAATGATTCGGGCACTTTGATTTCCAACGGCTGTTTGATAAGCGAACCGGCAAGCGCGGCAAGTTTTTCCACCTGACCTTCCGCGTGCGGACGCAGCGGCGACCAGTAGAAATTATCTGCCAGTTTGGCAAAGTTGTATTCATCAAAGACAAGTTTACCATCGGCTTTGTATTCCAGTTCCAGCGGGGAATTGCCGGGGATTATCCAGAATGTGTAATAGAAAAATTCCTTGCGGGTCTTTTCATCCAATGTGCGGTCAACTTCCGGACGCAGCGGTTCAACGCCGTATTTTTTGAGGTAGGAACCACCTTCAAAATCCGCCCCGCCCTCGTCGCGTCCGCCACAGAGTCCGGTGGCAATGACTTTACCGCCGCTTGCCAGATATTTATCGACTGCAGCGCGTTCGGCAACAGAAAGACAATCGCAATCGGTCAGCAGCAGCACCTTGAATTTGGAGGCATCTTCCGGCATACGGGCAATAACGTTGGAAACAATATTGTTCCGGTAAAGCGCGCGCACCGTGGCAGCAAAACCATTGGCGTAATCATCGGCAAAACTGCCGTTGAAGTTGCGCGAGGCTCCGGAAAAGTACACCGCAACCTGGGCGGTATCATCCAGCTCTTCCAACTCCGGATATCTGGCATCAAAGTTGTATGCCTCGTGCACGATTTCCGGTTCGTCAGGCAGTTCGCACTGTTCTGCAAAGGTCAGACCGCAGCGGGTCTTGTGCGTGGAGATCCAGCTGTCGCTGTTGAAAAACTTGTTCAAGCTCCAGGTACGGAAACCTTCATCGGGGAAAAACGCGTAGCCCAGCCCCAGACACGCCATATTTTTGCGTTCGGCAATGCCGCCGTTGAGCTGCATTTCAGGTATGCGGGTTTCGATACTGTTTTTGCCTCCGGAAATATTGCCGCACATTTCCAGCATAACAGTATTGAGTGCAGTTTCCCAGATCGACATATCCAGCCCGGCGCAATCGTTCTGTCTGCCGGTCGAACTTGAACAGCAGGTGGTCAGAATGGCATCTTCGGGTATGGAGTCGCGCACCATTTCCAAAAAGTCCCTGCCGTCACGCTGATGCTGTTCAACCCAGCACCGGAAATCCGGATTGTCGTAATTGCCCCAGAACGAAAAGTCAGTTGACGGCGGCAGCGTTTTGCCGGTTGCCAAACGGTACTTGGCGCGGCAATGTTCGCAGCCGCAGGAGCCCCAGCGGCCGTAATGACCAACGTCGTCGCACATCAGACCGTCGATGCCGGTTTCGGCAAAAAGCCGCTGGACATACGCACGGTAGGCGTAACGGAAATCGGGATTGTTTGTGCAGTAACATTCGCTGTGATAACTGGGCAGATAGAGCGGTGAACCGTCATCCACGCGCAGCTGCCGGAAACTGTTGAGATTCTTTCCGGCGTAGTAAAGATCGCCGATGATCGCCGGATCGGGCGTCATAGGTACGTGGTGGTGGTTTTTGTCAAAGTTTTCGCGTCTGTCCTGCCAGTTGCGCGGGCGGTAGGTCAGCACTGCCGAATGGTGGTCGATAACTTTGATGCCGTATTTGTGATATTCGTTTACGGTAAAAGCAATAAGTTTGTGAACCAGGTCAAAATTATAAATGTAGTCCCAACGGAAATGGTAACCGAACACCACTGCCAATTCAACTTTGGCAGCCGCTGCCGCGGCAACTTTTTTTCTGATCCGTTCTTCAACTCCGGGGTTGGGAAAATCCAGTTCTTCCCAGCAGAACCAATGACTGATTGTACGGTAATGGTTGGTACGCATATTACAATTCCTTATCTTCAGTGTTAATGATTTTATACAGTTGAATTCCGTTTTTTCACATTTCAAAAATATCAGAGCACGCCCTGCTGTTCAAGTGCGTACAGCGCGCCGGCGATTCCGGCGTAACTGCCGATATCGCGCCGCAGTTTGCTGGGCACAACTTCGCAGACTTCCAGTGTTTCCGCCCAGGCAAACTCCGGCAGATAATGTTTTATCGGCTCCATAAAAAAGTCGCCGGCGGCGTAGGCAATGGTCCCGAGAACGATCTTTTCAGGATTGAATATATTCATAAGCATACCGTACGCCTGGGCGTTGCG
The DNA here is from genome assembly GCA_045587205.1 of Victivallaceae bacterium. Lineage (GTDB taxonomy): Bacteria > Verrucomicrobiota > Lentisphaeria > Victivallales > Victivallaceae > SIG78. Next base: position 15,902 of record JAZNBV010000101.1, on the reverse strand, counting down.
CAGACACATTTCATCCCAGAGTTTTACAGCATAATCCACACCGGCACGCGCCGCTTTTTCCAGCGAAAGCAAATCAAGGTTTTCTGCTTTATGTCCTTCGGCAAATTCCAGCATCGGGTGATTCTTCACTGCTGCGGCATCTTCCTGCATACGCTGCGCCAGAGCGCGTCCTCCGGCGTAAGCTTCGTAACAGCCTTTGAGTCCGCAGTTGCACTGACGGCCGCCGGGAACCAGCACTGCGTGACCGATTTCTCCGGCAAGAAAACTCTTGCCCTGCAGGAGTTTATTGCCGGCTATGATCCCGGCTCCGATACCGGTACTCATTGTCAGATAAATCATATTACTGCACCCTTTGCCGGCGCCGAAATACCACTCTGCCAGCGCGGCACAGTTGGCATCATTTTCAAAACAGCCGCAAATATGGAGCGCATCTTCCAGATATTTTTTGATCGGTACATTGCGCCAGTAAGGATTATTGGGCGGATTAGTGATAATACCGTTGGGTATATCTGCCGGCGACGGCGTGGAGATACCGAAAGCCAGCACATCGCTGTTCTGCAATCCGGCGGCGGCAATTTCTTTTTGTGCGATCTCCGCCAGCAGCGGCAGAATCACCGCCGGATCGGTATTTCTGTTATCTATGCGTTCACTCTGCAATATTCTGCCGTCAGCAGTTCCCAACCCGATACCGATTTTGGTTCCTCCGATATCAAACCCCAACAGATACTGTTCTTTACTCATAAAAATTCACCCGGATTTTATTTTTCCGCACTGCCGGCGATCACGCACGCAGCCGGAGAGCGTTTTAATACTTCTGATAATATTTTATTACATTCGCTGCGGCTTATAGCACGCACGGTTTCTGCACAATTCAGACTCTTTGCGGGGTCATCGCCGTAGAAAAGCGCCAATTGGGCGTGCAGCAGACGCGCATCAGAACTTTCCATCTGCCGCGCCAGCGAACTCAATGCCGAGAGCTGCGCGGAGGTAAATTCGTCTTCGTCCAGACCTTTTTCCATCAGACGCTGCAGTTCGTTCTTCAAACACTCCAATGCTTCACGCGCCTTCTCCGGCTTGACTCCGGCGTGCAGCGCCACAATGCCCTGAACCAGACCGCAGTTGACAAAACCCCCGGTGGAATAAGCCAGTGAGCGTTTTTCGCGCACTTCGCGGAAGAGATTGCTGGAAAGCCCGTTGAGCGCAGCATCCATTATCAGCAACGCGTAATATTCGCGCGTATGGGCAAAACCACCCGCCACAGCACAAACCACGGCACTCTGATCGCGCGGCAATTCTTTGAAAACAACCTCCGTTTTATCGACAGCTTCAAGGTCACTTTTGCTTGCCATCTTCGGAGTTTCAAGCGCCGCCGCCGACCAGGGGATACTGTCAGCAGCAATTTTCAGTGCTTCGAGCACTTTATTTAATTCATTCTGTTTGCCGGGTGCGGCAGTTGCGCCGATATTGACGCGCTTTTTGTCCAGTCTTGAATGGTAAAACTCCACTAATTCTTCAGGTGTGATCGCCAACAGATCTTCGACAGTTTCCAACCGGCTGTTGCCGCCGGGGTGATTGCCGAACACCATCTTTTTTGCCGTCATAAGTGCGTTAAAATTCGGCTCCATAGATTTACTCTGCAGCTGTTCAGCCAGAGTCTTGCGCACCCGGTTGAACACATTTGCATCGCGCCGCGGCGACCGCAGAAGTCTGCACAGGATTTCGACAGCATACTTTCCGGAGCCGGGCGGAAAACTCACTTCTATGGAAAGCGAATTGATCCCGCAGCTGACATCCAGATCGATCCCGTGGCTGTCCAGATATTTGTAAAACACTTCTTCCGGCATATCATCCGGCCCGGTGGCAAGCATCTTGCAGAGCAGCTGACTTATCCCGTGATGCCGGTCTTTTTCCCAAACCGGACCTGCCGGCAGAATCACTGCCATAGAATCCAGCGGTATATGACTGCGTTCGATAATCACATACTGACAACTGTCCTCAAATCTGCCGGAATAAACCTCCGGAACCGCTTTTTTCTTTTTAACTCCGGCGGCAGATTTTTTCTTATCTGCCGGTTCAACAATGCTCCATACCATCCGGTCTTCATCCAGATATTCAAAAGCGGCGGCATTGATTTCATCCAGTGTTACAGCATTGAGTTTATCCAGATAACGCGTCACATCACAGCAGTTGAAATTCATCACCATACTGTTGACCAGGTTCACGGTCGATGAGGTGTTTTTCAGCAATTGGTACATCGTAAGCTGCTGTTGACGCTTTTCGCGCTGCAATTCGGCTTTGCTTATTCCGTTATTGCGGATCTTTTTCAGCAGCTGCGCCAGATTTTTTTCCAGCGCCGGAGTATTGCGAGGTTCGCACACCGCACTGATCCCCAGCACACTGCCGAAAGTACAACCGTCAAATTCCGAATCAACTGCCAGAGCAAGTTCTTTGCCGTACAGAAGTTCCCGCGGCAGCAGCGAACTGTCACTGCCGCCGATAATCCCGCCCAGCAGATCCAGTGCCGGAGTTATTTTATCTGCGGCTTCCGGAGCCCGGATCCCCACTGCCATACGGGTCAACGGGTCGGCAAATACGCTCCGGCGGCAAATGGCAAATGACTGATTCCCCGGGGTTTGCAAAGCGGTTTCCAGCAGATTACCGCGGGTGAAAGAAGCAAGTTTTTCACTTAAAAACTCCGCTGCGGTATCTGTATTTATATCGCCGGTAACCAGAAAATGACAGCGCATTGCCCCGTAGCGGCGCAAATAGTAATCCTGCATCATCTGCCTGGTGACTCCGGCAATTTTGTCGGCATACCCGATTATCGGCATACCTGCCGGATGATTCGGAAAAAGCCCCTGCCAGAGCTGCTGAATCATTGCGTGTCTGGGCCGGTCGGCAATCATATCGGCTTCACGGGCAATAACCTCTTTTTCGCTGTTAAATTCTGCTTCCGGAAAAAGCGGTTCTGCAACCATCGAACAAATCACATCTGCTGCGGCGGCAAACTGCTCTGTTGGAACTTCCGCGTAATATGCTGTGTGGTCAAAAGTAGTGTAGGCGTTGCATTCGCCGCCCAGCGAATGAATAGTATCTGCCGCCCGGATGCCGGGATAACGGGCACACCCCTGAAAAAGCATATGTTCAAGAAAATGCGACAATCCGCACCCGGTTTCATTGCCTTCGTGAATACTTCCGGTACGCATCACAACTTCAATCCGGCAGAGCCGGGAACCATTGAGTATATGATAAAGTACCGCGCCGTTGGGCAGTTCCCGTATTTCTACAGGCATTAATGCTCGGTCAGTCAATTTTCGGCATCTCCAAAGCTGAAAGATTTATCTTGCGGCGAAGGGGTTGATACAATGGGTAATCTATATTGAAATCACTGCGCCGGTCTTCAGCAGAAGCACTCAATATGCCGAGTTCAATAAGGTCAAAAACAATTTCTCCGATATCAGAAGCATTGGCTATTTTCCACTGTTCCAATACCAGAAAAGCCACCGCACCGAACTCTTTCGGCAGACTTTTTACGATACCATCCAGCACTTCACGCGCGGAAAGGTGGCGCGGATCATCCATACGCCTTACCTGATCGATCACGCAAGCGGTGACAAATTCGTAGGCATCCGGCGAATATTTGCCGGTTTGCGCGTAAAAATCATTGATCTTGCGCCGGGTTTCTGATATTTTCTGCATTGAGCTTTTTCCTGCCTTTTTATACATCACAGTATAAATGTAGCTCAAATGTCGCAAAGTTCAAGTTTTCAACAGCACAAACAGGATATATTTTCGCGCTTTTTTATACAATTTTCAATTTTCAGGTTTTATGTCAAAAAGCTTCAGCCGTTTGAGCAGCAGTTCCCTGCCCCGGGAAAGGCGGGATTTTATAGTACCCAGCTGACAGTGCTGGATCTGGGCAATCTCTTCATAAGAAAAGTCTTTCTGATGCCGCAACTGCATTGTTTCGCGCAAAGAAAGCGGCAGACACGCTATCTCCTCATCCAGCAGTTTACCGAGTTCGGCATTATCCAGTTCCCGCACCGGCGTGTGAGTTACATCAGGTATATTGAAATCCTCCTGCTGCTGATCGCCGCCGGGTTCAGGAGGACGGCTCAAACTCAAATTCACCTCGCTGCCGCGGCGGCGGTTCCAGTGATATTTATTATGCGCCTGATTTATCACGATCCGGCAGAGCCAGGTTAAAAGCAGAGATTCTCCGCGGAATCCAGGCAGAGCACGGTAGGCTTTTACCAGAGCGTCCTGGGTAACTTCTTCGGCATCGTGATGCGAATTAAGTATGGCAAAGGCGGTTTGATAAAGCCGCTGATAGTAACGCGATACTATTTCATCAAATGCCTGATTATCATTGCAGCGGACAAGCTCTACGAGCTCCATATCTCCCAGTTCGCTGCAGTCGTTTTTCGGGGGATTTTTCATCGGAATCCTTGTTTTTCAGCAGATTAAAAAATCAATGTCTCTTTATATATTAGACTTACTCTGCGGAAAACCGGTTCCGTTTTTTTGAAAAATATCTGATTTTTTGTTGCAAACTGCTCTTTACAATTTTCCGGCTATTTCTGCACAAACACCAAGAGCCGCCAATGCTTCTTCGGGGGTGCAGTATTCACCGCACCTGTTATTGAGAGCTCCGGCAAACGCCTGAAGTTCCAGCATATAAGCATCCTGTTCCGGAAGCTCCAGTACTTCAGAGTGTTCGCCGCAGGCTAGTCTCAACGGCTCTGCCGACCGGGAATCGAACTCCAATACCGCCTGTTCAAAAAACGCCGTATAACCGGCGCGGAACGGAAATGCCGGATGGCTGGAAAAACCGCCGTCCAGTTCAATAACTGTTCCGGAAGCTGATTGCCACGCGGCGGTGAAAAGTTTTTCAGAATATGACTCGCGCCGCGCAGTGATATTTTCCGCTTTTCCGGCAATGTGCAATGCAAAGTCAACATCGTGGATATTCAAATCAAATACCGGTCCGGTTATGGAGCCGGGGGAGGTATCTTTATCTTTCCACGCGCCCCAGACCGGCACCCCGGTACGGCGTATAAGTTTGAGATATTCAAGTCTGCCGTAACGCTTTTCAAGAGTTATCTTTTTAAGAAAACTGTATTCAGGAAAAAAGCGCAGACAGTGCCCGATGTGAAAAACAGCGCCGTTTGACCGCGCCGCGGCAATCATTTCTTCGCCCTCTGCCTTGTTGACACTGACAGGTTTTTCCAGAAAAACGTGCTTGCCGGCGTTGAAACAATCCAACGCGTTTGACCGGTGTAACACCGTGGGCGTAGCAATAATGACCGCATCGCACGGAACATTATCAAAAGCATCCTGCAAAGTGGTGAAAAAAGGTACTTTATCCAGTAAGCTCCAATCAAAAGCCCCCACGGTGATATTACCCGCCACCGGCTTTATTTGTTCTTTGACCTTATTGGTCACCACAGCGGCAAGTTCACAATCTGAACTTCTGAAAATATTTGCCGCGTGAGTCTGCCCCATAAAGCCGAAACCGCAAATGATGATTTTCTTTTTCACGCGCAGCTCCAATCGATTATGATACCCATTTCATTGCCGCGGTTGCGGTCAAGCGCTTCATAAGCCGATGCAGCGTCGGCAAAACTCACCTTTCTGCTTACCAGTCCGGCAAGATCTATTTTACCGAGTTTTACCAGATCAAAAAACATCTCCACGTGCCGTTCCTTGGTCCACGGATAATCCGGCTGCGGGAAGTCCGGGTGCGAAAAGTTGTGCGCGCCGATTATCGAAATCGAGGGCCAGACGCAATCGTCGTGAAAATCGAACAGCACCGGTTTCTTCGGACTGCTCAAGATCACCAGTCTGCCGTGCTGCCGGAGCAAACGCGCCTGCTTTGCAAGCAGATCGGCGTTGCCGGTAAGTTCTATAACCACATCTGCCATCCGGTTGGAATTATGTCTCTTTATGACCTCAAGTGCATCTTCTTTCAGCGCATTGCAGGGTATGATATCAGAACCTTCCGGCAGCAGATCCAGCCGATGCTGCGCCGTATCCACCCCGATGACCGGAAATGCTCCGCACTGCCGCAGAAAACGCACCGCAAACTGTCCCAGCAGACCAAGTCCGTACACCACAGCACATTCGCCCCATTTTATCTGCGAAAGGCGCACGCCGTTCATCACTATCTGCGGAATAGTAAAAAATACCGCATCATCATCGGCAACCCCGTCCGGCACCACAGTACAGCCGTTACCGCCGGATGCCTGACCATCTTCGCCGCCCAAAGTTACCGTAACATACGCCGCGTGCGGTTTGGTAGTGGCAACACGCTTGCCGATCCACGATTTATCAATGTTTTTTCCGGCGGCGATAACTGTACCGATATTGTTGTAGCCGGGGTAAAAGGGACAGGCAAAATTCTTTTCCCACACCGAACCGGGTTCATAATCGGCACAATACGCCGTCATTTCCGTACCGGTACTGATGAGTGTACGCGAAGTTTTGATCAAAAGTTCATCATCGCCCGGCACAGGAATTTCAGCAGTCTGAATAGCGGCTTTGCGCGGTTCCGGAAAATAAATTATGCGGTTTTCTGCCATTTTTGCACCCATTCTTTCTGAATAACACATTGACTTTTTTAAACTATGCAGTATAATATAACTGCACTAAAAAGATAATTCTTTGCAAAAAACAATAAAAAACTTTGTAAAAAACGCAGATATGGAGTTATTATGGCTGAAAAATCTATGTCTTATACCGCTTTAACAGCAGCGGGTACTGAAAAATACCTTTTTACCACCGCAAAAAAAATCAATTACCCCGCCGGAGAAATCACCGACTGGTACGGTTACCGCCGGCATAATATCGAAGTAGCTGGCTGCAAAGGCTTTATTGTGGAACCGCCCCACCCTGCCCCCGGTCTGCCGTGGAGCTGGTGCATCCAGTGGGCGGAGGCATTTGTACCGCGCACTCCGGCTCTGCAGCTGCTGGAACGGGGATTTCACCACGTTTTTCTGGATGTTTTTCCGACCTATATGAATGACAGAGGTGTAAAGATACTGGAAGAGTTTTATGCACTCCTCCAGAGTATGCACTTCCATAAAAAGTGCGCCCTGATCGGTATGAGTTACGGAGGACTTTTCTCTCTGCGCTGGTCTGCTGAACACCCCGAAACAGTCGGTGCAGTTTATCTGGATGCGCCGGTATGTGATCTGGCATTCTGCGCCTCCCGACTTCAGGAAAACTGTCCGCCGGATATCCGGGATTTTCTCCGTACCGAAACCGAAAAACACTATATTGCCTACAATGCTCCTGATGCTGAAGCGCTGCGCAGGCACCCCAAAAATCCGATGAACAATTATCAGGCTGTCGCCGATGCCAGGATCCCGATTCTGGCGATCCGCAGCGGTCAGGATCTTTCGGTACTGCCGACTGACAACATTGACAAATTTGCTGAACTGCTGACTGCTGCGGGCGGCGATATACAGGTCATCCGCCGCGATCTCTACGGGCATCACCCGCACGGGCTTGACGACCCCACGCCGCTGACGGGATTTATTCTGCAGCACTATCCTGAATTTGAAATCTGATCCCGGATTTTCGCAAACAGCAGTCAAATGAAAGCAGTCGTGAAAAACTCTTTTTCTGAACCGTTTATACCGTTGCCGGGACATAACGAACCCATTGTGCTGCCGGATGATTTTCCGGTGACGCGTCCCGGGTTCAGCACCCCGCCGCGGTATGCACATATACACAACTGCTTTGAAATCGGATGTTGTTACGCCGGTACCGGAGGAGTGTTCCAGATCGGTGCAAAAATCTATTCCTGCAACCCGGGAGATGTGGTTTTTATAAACGAAAAAGAGTATCACATCCTCAAAGAGGCAACGCCCGGAAACTCCTGCTGGAAATTCCTGAATCTGGATCCGGAAGCGTTGCTTGCAGGCTGCATAACGCCTGAAGAAAACATCTTTGACACCACTGCTTTTGCCGGAATAGATTTCCGGAATGTTATTTCGCAGAACGATGAACCGGAACTGGTTCAATTGGTGCATATACTCTTTGCGGAACTCGAAAAACCCGATTTCCGTCCGTCATCGCACATCCGCGCTCTGGTATGGGCTATATTTTCCAAACTGCGTTTGATTTCCTCACCGGGCAATAAAGTTACAGCGTGTCAGGCCGATGATTTTCCCCGGCTTTATCCGGCTTTGAACCACATTGCCTGCGGCTGGGCAAAAACGCTGGATATACCGCAACTGGCAAAAATGTGCAATATGAGTGTGACGACTTTCCGCAAATGCTTTGTCCGTCATACCGGATTGCTGCCGGTACAATATATAAACAATTACCGCCTGAAGGTAGCGCTTTCACTTTTGAAAAACAGCCGCGAACAGATAGTCCGTATAGCACTAAAAAGCGGATTTTCCACCTTGTCGCACTTCAACCGGGTATTCAAAAAAGAGTTCGGGATCTCTCCGGCTGAATACCGGAAAAATGCCGCCGGAAAACAATAATCACTTCAAAGTTATTTCCAGAACATCGCCGGCTCTGCTCCCGACCGGGCGAATGCGTTGTTCTGTACTGTAAAGCAGTTCAAAACCCCAGTGGTCAATAAGGCTTACCTCTTCACCGGTACGCAGCAGTTTTATACTTTTGATTCTGCCTTTAAGCTGCGGCAGAATCACATCGCCCACCGGAGTTATCAGCAAAAAGCAGTATATCCTGTTTCCTTTTGCAGTGTAGGCACAGCCGAACGGCGGCGTATATTGCGATTCGCCGCAGCCTTCGACCGCCGCGTGGTTGATCTTGAACCATTCCGCCATTTCCTGCAGGCGTTTTTCAGCTTCGTTCCCCAGTTCACCATTGGCGTCGGGTCCGACATTAAGCAGCATATTGCCGCTGCGTGACACACACCCGATAAGTGCAGATATCAGCGAATGGGTATCTTTGTAATTATTATCGCCACTGAAATATCCCCAGTGCTCGTTCATTGTAGTGCAGCTTTCCCAGGGAACGCCTTCACCTTTGACCACCGGCGGGTGATTCATAACGCATATTTCGGGAGTATAATAGTCAAAATCGCGTACATTGTCTTTGGAGAAAGCCAGCCGGTCATTAACGATTATCTCCGGCTGGTGCCGGTAAACCATTTCCAGAATACGGTCGCGGTCAAAGTAATCCATATTGTCTTTATGTTTGCTGGTATAGTCAAGGAAAAGCAGATCCACTTTGCCGTATTCTGTCATAAGTTGTTCAATATGGTTGAAAAGCAGCTCTTTGAATGCGGCATATTCTTCAGCTGTGGGCGTATGCAGTTCCCCGCGCTGTATATATTCCGGTGATTCAGGGTCGGCATATCCCCGGTGCCCCCAATCGGGCAGTGAGTGATAGAAACCCACTTTAAGACCGGCAGCGCGGAAGGCTTCGGCTACTTCGCGCACAATGTCTTTTTTGTAAGGCGTATTGGTGATCTTGTAATCAGTAAAATGGCTGTCAAACATACAGAATCCGTCGTGATGACGGGTGGTGAAAACCACATATTTCATCCCGGCAGCGGCGGCAAGTTCCGCCCAGCGGGCAGGATCAAAGTTCTTGGGATTAAATGTTTTTGCAAGATCCTGATATTCCGTTCCCTGCCACGGATCAATGGCAAAGGTCCATTCTCCTTTGCCTGCTGCCGCATAGATCCCCCAATGTATAAACATACCGAAACGCGCATCGTTAAACCACTTGACCCGGTTCATAAAACACCTCTTTATAATACTTGAAACTGTTTACCGAAAATAATATAACTCTTTCAAAAAGATAATTCTTTGTAAAAAACAACAAAAAACTATGCAAAAAAACGCAATTCAATCAAACAATATCTGAACACTTTGCCAGAGTTTTTCACATATTGCAGAGCGTGATTTTGAGTAAAAATCACTCCTCGCGCCGGAAGAATTCAACTCTCTGCAGCAGCGCCCACAGCATTGCCGCGCAAAAAATAACAGCACAAACATACACAAACCAGTTGCCGTAACGGCTGTAAAAGGTCATCTTGCACTGTTCAGGTGACGGCACATTCACAGTTATGGTTGCCGCACCGCCGCCGCGCCGGAAAGGTTTTCCGTCGCCGAATTTCAGGTGTTCAGCCATACTCCAGATGATTTCGCCGCCGGGAGTTATCAGGCAGCTGGCACTGTCATTGCCGCAGCGTACCATCGGCAGATTGGTTTCTATGGCTCTGGCCATAGAGTTGGCAAGGTGCTGTTCCGGTTCGGAACTTGCCGGGTACCACGAATCATCGGCAATCACCAGCAGCAGATTGGCGTTACGCATAAATTCCGCCCGCGCTATATAAGCAAAAACATCCTCAAAACAGATACTCACACCTATACGCACATTATCATTAAGTTTTATGGGATCCAGACTTTTGCCGGGAGTAAGATCGCGCTGCATATCTATCAGATCGATCACCCATTGCGGCAGATATTTGCGCATCGGCACAAATTCGCCGAACGGTACGGGGTGAACTTTGCTGTAAATACCTTTGTAGCCTTCGCGCAGCACATCCCGCGCATCGGTAAGAACAGCACTGTTCAGCGACCCGGGAGGATTCTGCGACATATCAAACTCCAATGTTCCCAGCAGCATCGGAGAATTCATTTCCAACGCCAGCGACCGCACCTGCGCCCGGTACAATGCACAGATTGCGGCATTACCGCGCAAAGGATACGGTACCGCTGTTTCCGGCCAGATCACCAGATCAGCAACCACCCCCTTCTGGGTACGCGTAAGATCAGTGTAAGTATTCAAAGCCTGATAAGCGCGCTTTTCGCCCACGTTCCGCAAAGCGGGCAGGTTGCCCTGAACAATGGTAAGGCGGACTTTATGACTGAATCCGTTGTATTCTCTGCGCCGGTTGCGCAAAGAAGTCACCCCCATTGCCATAAGCAGTGCCAGCAGCACCATTACACTCAACAACGGCCACGGACGGCGGTAACGGATGCGGGAATGTTCTGCATCACGTTGTGCAACGGTCAACAGCGCCAGCGCAATTGCCGCGTTGAACAACGCCGCAAGAAAACTCAAACCGAAAATTCCGGTATAACGCACCAGCTGCATCATAACTGCGTTGCGGTAAAATGCTGTTCCCAGGTAGTTCCACGGCAGAACATTATTGCGCAGATACTCCACAAGCACCACTGCCGACGCCATTACCAGTGACCAGACAAACTGCCTCCACAGCGGAAAATCACGGCAGGTGACCTGGGCAGTAAATCCCGCTTTGCGCACTTGCGCCGGTAAAAGTATATAACGGTTGGCTATTGCCGCACACCACCCGACGGGTATATAATAAGCCCCCAGCACAAACATCAGCATCCACGGTATTGACGGATGTATTTCACGCAGCCAGAAAAAGCTGCAGAGCGCGTACCCAGTGCCCCACACCCAGCCGGCCAGAGCAGCTTGCATAGCGGAACGGTTCCGTGCTTCCAGAAAAAGTATTGCCAGTGCAAAAAATATCGCCGCAGTAAAGTTCAAAGGCGGAAATGCCGCCGCTGCCAGTGCTCCTGCAAACCAGATAATCCCCCAGTGAAAAGCCCGGTTCCAGAAAGAAAAACAGTTCTTCTGACTGCCTTCAAGAGTCTCACGGCGATGAAAAAATCTCTGCAATGTACGAAAAATCTTCATAAAAACCCATTTTGGTTTGAAATATTGCAATTTAAAGTGTAATTTAATATAATAAAATTTATTTTCCACTCCGGCAATGTATTTTTTCCGGAAAAATATAAAATCTTGCAATACAGTATCTGTCCGGCCCGGACAGCGGTATTGCAGCAACGGATCGCTGACAGGGGTTTTTATGAAGAGCAATTCGGAAATCATTGAATTTGACCATCTGGTCGTCGGCAGCGGGTTGGCAGGCTTGATGTCTGCACTTAAACTTGCAGAGGCAGGCGGCACAGTTGCATTGCTGACCAAACGCCATATCAATGAAGGCAGCACGCCCCACGCGCAGGGAGGGATCGCCTGCGTAACCGACTCGCTGGACACATTCGATGAACATGTCAAAGACACGCTGGTTGCCGGTGCCGGTCTCTGCCGTGAAGATGTGGTGCGTGCCATTGTGGAAGCCGGGCCGGCGGCAGTTAATGACCTTATCGAACGCGGAGTACACTTTACAACCCGCGGCGAAATGGGAAAAACCGGTGATGAAAATAAGCTCGACCTCGGGCGCGAAGGCGGACACCATAAACGCCGGATCCTCCACGCCGGGGATATCTCCGGTGCGGAAATTGAACGTGCACTGGTCGAAGCCTGTCAGACCAATAAAAATATAACTATTTTTGAACACCACATGGCAATCGATGTGATTGTGACCGCCCGTCTGGGGATCCCCGGTGCCAACCGCTGTCTGGGCTTGTACGCGTTGGATATACCCAACGGTCAGGTCAAATCATTCCGCGGCTTGAGTACCACCATTGCCTGCGGCGGGGTGGGCAAAGTTTACCTTTATACCAGCAATCCGGATGTGGCTTGCGGCGGCGGGGTGGCAATGTGCTACCGTGCCGGAGCGGAAATTGCCAATATGGAATTCATCCAGTTCCACCCGACGATCCTTTATCACCCGCAGCAGCGGAGTTTCCTTATCTCTGAAGCAGTGCGCGGCGAAGGCGCCATTCTCAAGATCCGCAACAAAGCCGGTCAGCTGGTGGAGTTTATGGACAAGTATCACCCGATGAAGAGCCTTGCTCCGCGTGATGTGGTCGCCCGGGCAATCGATAACGAAATGATACGCTCCGGCGAAGAGTGTGTTTTCCTTGATATAACTCATCACAGCGAAGATACTCTGCGCCGCCGGTTCCCCAATATTTTTGAAAAATGTCTGGAAATCGGGGTCAATATGGCGCACGATCCCATCCCCGTGGTTCCGGCTGAACACTACTCCTGCGGCGGTGTAAAAACCGATGTCAACGGGGCTACGAACATTGCCGGACTCTACGCTGTAGGCGAAAGCGCCTGCACCGGACTGCACGGTGCCAACCGCCTTGCAAGCAACAGTCTGCTGGAAGCAGTGGTGTGCGCCAACTTTTCAGCAAAGCACATCCGCGCACACCTTGATGAACTCAAAAAAAATCAATTTGATGGCTTTGTGCCGCCGTGGCACTGCGGCAACGCGGTGAACTCCGACGAACAGGTGGTAATAGCGCACAACTGGGATGAAATCCGCCGTTTTATGTGGGACTATGTGGGGATTTTCCGTACCAACCGCAGACTGGAACGCGCCAAAGCACGCATTGTGCTGATCCGCAAAGAGATCGAAAAATATTACTGGGATTTTCTGGTAACTCCAGATCTGATAGAATTACGCAATATTGCCACTGTGGCAGAATTGATTATCGATTCATCGCTGGCGCGGCGCGAAAGCCGCGGCTTGCATTATAATTCGGATTATCCTGAAACCAATCCGGCGCTGGCGGAAACCGATACAGTGCTCTGCCGCAAATTTTAATTTACAGGGAATGATTTTTTACAACTATGCTGAATCAATTTGAGGTTGAAGAAAATGTTTACAATGTAGTAGCCGCGCTGCAGGATGCCGGCTACGAAACCTATATTGTCGGCGGCGCCATCCGCGATCACCTTATGGAGCGCGCTCCCAAGGATTACGATATATCCACCGCCGCCACTCCGGAACAGGTGCGGGAAGTCTTCGGGCGCCGCCGTGCCCGCATTATCGGTCGGCGGTTCCAGCTGGTGCACGTGCGTGCCGGCAGGGAGCTTTTTGAAGTCAGCACATTCCGCAGTGCCCCCAGTACCAACAAACACGAACCGCAAACGCCGGGGGCACGGAAAATCGCTGAAATGGAAGAAGCGGAAAATATGATCTTCAACGATAATGATTTCGGCACTTCAGAAGAAGATGCGTGGCGGCGCGATTTCACCGTAAATGCTCTCTTTTACGACCCGGTTGCCGATGAACTTATCGATTACACCGGCAGTGGTATAAGCGATATAAAAAACGGTCTGGTACGCGCAATCGGCGATCCGGTGCTGCGCTTTGAAGAAGACCCGGTGCGGATGCTGCGCGCACTCAAACTGGTCGGGCAGTATGGATTCAAGCTGGAACGAAAAACAGAAAATGCTTTGCTGGAAAAAATGCACCTGCTGGAACTTGCCTCGGTATCGCGCCTTTCGCTGGAGCTGGAAAAGGTGCTCAATTCCAGTTACGCCGGCAGTATTATGCAGGCTTTTGCCGATTATGGATTGATCAAGCATTTTCTGCCTTATATGGCAAAAAGCAGTGAAAAAAATCATCTTCAGGAAGCTGTAAACCTTCTGAAAATCCGCGACAAACGCATTGCCGCCGGCTACTACCGCAACAGCGCATCGCTGGCAATGGCGGCACTGGCACTGCCGTTTATTGATGCTTTGATCGACGGCGAATACCGCAAAAAATTCATCAACAGTTCCAATGGCGAACAGAGTTTTATGCGCGAATGGCACGAAGAATTGCTCCGACAGGCGCTTTTAACCGTTTACGCTCCGCTGACAATCATCAAACGGCTCAATATATCCGCCTGCCGGATGCTGGCCATACAGCCGATGCTGTTCAATTTCACCAATTACAGAAAACTGGTCAAACTGCGCGGTTTTGCCCACGCTATGGAATTGTTGAAGGTACAGTGCGATGCAGATTATATCAAGTGCGCCCCTGAATTTATCACGCAATGGCGCAATGCCATTGCCAGTATCGGCGGGGTCAACCGTATGGAAGAACACTGCAATACTGAAGATTCCATCGAAGCTGCCACAAAACACAGACGCCGCCGCCGCCGGGGCCGCAAAGGCGGTGCCAGACGCAATGCCGATGAAGCAAATCGCAAAGAGATCGCTGCAGCGGCACAGTATCCGGCATAATATTATCCGGGATTTTAAACAATGAAAAAAATGTATCCGTCAAAAACAGTCTGTTCCGTTATCAGCAGTTGGTTCAGCTGGAGCTATGTTGACCGGGATTTTGCCGGTGAGTTTAACGGTTTACAGAAAGATAAATCGCTGGCGAGGCACGGGGATTTTCCGGTAATATGGGATACCAAACAGAAATATGTGCTGAAAGTTGCCGCACCTTCCGGAAAAGTTTTTGCATTCAAAAAATACGATCGCTTGAAAAACGCGTACAAATTTTTCTTCCGCTGTTCCCCCTGCGGCGCAGAAGCTGTAAATTTTCAGCGGATAAGTTCGCTTGATATACCAATGCCCAGATTGCTTGCTGCCGGCGATATACGCAGAAACTTTGTATTGAAGAGCGCTTTTATTGCTACAGAATTTGCTGAAGAGTTCCGCGATGGCAGAGATTTTTACGGCAAAGGCAAACTTGCGGAAGATAAGATTCTGCGCAATGAATTCATCAAACGCAATATGAAATTCCTGGCAAGATGCCACGATAACAATATACTGCACCGGGGATTCACCCCGGCTAATTTGCTTTATCAGCAGCGTGCCACACCGGATAATAACGGCAATATGCTGAACATTATGTGGATAGATGTTGCAAGCTGCCGCAAGGTAATACGCTTTTACCTGAAACGGTCGTTTATAATTGACTTTGAACAGTTTTTCCGCTTTTTTGATTTCAGCGATCAGGAACTTACGGAGTTTATCGAATATTATCTGCAAGTTTCGGAAAAACCGCTTGCCACTGCCCCCGCTATAGTGAAAAAACTCCGCGCTGCTTTGGAAAAACGCCGCAGAAAGTAACTTTACGGCGGCATAAAAAAAAGCGATGTTGCAAAACTGTTTTGTGGGGAAAAAACCTTTTTGGAAAAAGGTTCTTTTCCCCACCTTGTCCCGCCATAGCCTTTGGCGACGGCGGAACCCCATTTCCTGGCACGGCGTAATGAAATGAAGTCGGCTCCAAAAACTTTCGC
>JAZNBV010000100.1:0-24487 GCA_045587205.1 Victivallaceae bacterium | reverse complement strand
ACAACGGCAAAACACCTATTTGACAAGTTGCACTCACAAGTAATTCAATCAGGGTGAAACGGTTTTGGTCGATCATCTTCAGTGCCCCATTTCGTTGAGGGTTTTGATCCAGACTTTGGTGACAGGGGCAAACTGTACGCGTTCTTCGGGGGTGAATTCGGAGAATATCACGCGGTTGACCTCTCTGGTAAATGCTTCAGCATCTTTATTGCGCAGCCGCTGCTGCATTTTCCGGCGTTCCTGCTCGCTGTTGTGGAGCCGCTTGTAGTTCTGTTCGGCTTTCCGGCGCATTGAGTCAATGATTTGGGTACGGTCATTATCCGGCATCTTGCGCAGCTGCTGCAGGGAGGAGTTGACCGCGCTGACCACTGCCTGCTGACGGATCCGGTCGCTGCGGTCACGGGGGAGTTTTTTCAGCTGTTTATCCAGATGGCGCATTACTTCACGGCGCCGTTCATCGGTCATTGAGGGGGATATGGAACGGGCGAGGACGGACTGCAGCTCCTGATCGCTCCAATTTTCCTTGGCAATTATCTCGTCGGGGGAGAGGGCTTCTCCGGAACTGTTGAAGATAACTATGCTGAGCAGCGCAATGATCAATACCGCGATCGCCGGAAAAAGCCAGAAACTTTTGCGGCGGATGAGATGTCCGGAAAAAAGTCGGTTCATAAAAATATCATTCCTTGAAATAAATAAAGTTACAATTGTAATCTTATTTTAAAATTACATCTGTAATCGCAAAAAGTCAAGTCCTGTTTTGCGTATTTTTCCGTTTTTATATGAATTTTCCGGTACCGGTCGGTTTCGTCAGTATAAAATGGGGCTGCTGCAAAACTTCAAAAAAGTTTGCATCGTCATATTCTCTTCAGCCGTTCAGTTCTCCGAAAGTGTCGCGCAGTTCTTCTTCGCTGGCGGTGCGTATGGTTTTGCCGCGTTTAGCGAGTTTTTCGCTGACTTTGATAGCGGTTTCGGTCATTTTTTCGTGAGTTTCTTCAGAGCCGCCCATCAGCACAAAGTCTTCGCCTTTGGTATAGCGTTTATGGCCGTCTTTGCTGTCAAACCCCAGCCCCAGCAGCATCCGCTGGCGCAAATCGTCATCATTAGCTCTCATTTATCTGATTCTCCTGCCCGATGAAATTTATCAAATCAGCCAATTCATTGAAATCGGCTTTTCCGGAAGGGGCGATATATACATATATATTCTGTTTAAATTTTTTCAAAACCTTTACAACCGGTTCGATATGCTGATACAAAAGTTTGTTCCCCAACTCGCTGGGATAGCAAAAACGCACGCAGCTGGTGTTGAAACGGAAATTTGCCAGCAGTTTCTCCCATTCCACCGGAGCTGCCAGCAGTTCGTGCGGATGTATATCCAGAGCCAGTTTAACGCGGTGACAGCACAATTTATTCAGCAATTGAGCCGCGTCCTTGACCGGTATGCCGCCGGAACCCGGGAGCCGTACTGCGATCGCCAGATCGATTTGGTAATTTTCGCGGTCACCGGCGGTGGCGCGCAATATATCGTTGAAAAGCTCCAACTTGTTTTTATCGGCGGATAATTGCTCCCAATCCGGATCGATCCCGGCAGTTTCCGCACCGCAGTTATGAGCATAGTTGAAGAGTTCGCGCAGCTCTTTTTTATATTCCTGAACAATCGCACGGTTTTCCGGGGTCAACTGACAGGTCAGCGATGAATCTATCAGATCGCGGAAGTTGAAAAACTCAAATTCCTGCAATACCGGATGTTCTTTTTGCAGCAGAGCTGCCGATTTTACCACATCGCCGCGCAGCTCCACAAACTCAAAAGCCTCCGGCAGATCATCCAGAGCCCGGAAATTCGCAATATCTGTAAATGGCAGTGAAATGCCGCATTTTATGAGTGAATTGCTCATTTGACAAATCCGGCTTCAAACAATTTCTGCATAGTTACATTGCTGTTGTGTTGATTCTGCACCAGCAGACATCTGGCGGCATAACGCGCCATTACATCGGCTTCCAGATTGACCGGCGTACCGGCGCTGCGGTCAACAAGGGCGGTGTTGTTACGCGTTACAGGAATAAGTTCCACCGTGAATTCACCATCGCGCACAGCCACCACAGTAAGTGATACACCGTCAATGGCAATCGAACCTTTTTCCGCGACCAGATGGGCAATATTTTCCGGCAGTTCCACGGTAAGTTCCATATCTCCGCCGGGGCGTTCGAGCCAGTTGCGGATCTTGGCAGCAGCATCGACGTGACCGGTGACAATATGTCCATCCAGCGGTGAACCGATCCGCAGCGCACGCTCCAGATTGACTTTGCTGCCGGGTTTTAAAAGCCCCAGATTGGTGCGCTTGAGCGTTTCAGCAAGGGTATGGAATGTAAGAATACAGCCCTGCTGTTTTTCCAGAGTAAGACAGGTACCGTTCACGGCAATGCTTTCGCCGAATTCCAGATCATTCCAGATATCTGTTACTTCAATTTCCAGTGTCAGCGCTTCGCGTTTGCGGAGAAAACCGCATTTTTGAATCAATCCGGTAAACATAATCAATCCCTGTATTTAACTTTGCTGCTTAAAATAAGATCGCGTCCGGCGCGGCGCACTTGAAATTTGTCCAATTCCAGCGCTTCAGCAAGTTTTAATGGATCACTGCCGCCAACCACACTGCGGCTGTTGCGCCCGGTCAGGAGCTTGGGGGCTATATGAAATTCCACTTCATCAACTATTTTATTCTGCAATGCCGATGAAGCCAGTTCGCCGCCGCCTTCCAGCAGCAATGCCATAATATTTTTTTCAGCGAGAGAGTGCAGCAGTTCCAGCCATTGCGCGCGATTCTGCGGCGCGGCGGTCATCACCGCCGGATCGCCGGGAAAAAATTCCTTTTGAACTGCCGATCGATCCTGGCGGGTAAAGATGATTTTCTGCGGCTGATCCTGCCAATCTTCCGGCTCGCGCACAATCAATCCGGGGCGGTCAAGGCGCATTGTTTCGCCGCCGACCATAATTGCATCGCACCACCGGCGCAACTCCTGAACCCGCTGCCGCGCCGCTGTGCCGGTTATCCATTTGCTGTCGCCGGAAGCAGTGGCGATCTTGCCGTCAAGAGTCATCGCCATTTTCAGCAGCACATAAGGTCTTTTGCGGATGATGTGCGAAAAAAACGCCTTGTTCAGCTCCTGCGCTTCTTTTCTGCACACCCCGACCTTGACTTCGATCCCTGCATCGCGGAGTATTGTAAAACCGTTTCCGGCGTGTTTGCCATTGAAGTCTTCCGTAGCGGCAACCACCCGTTTGATTCCGGCTTTTTTTATTGCTTCGGTACAGGGCGGAGTTCTGCCGTAAGTTGAACAGGGTTCGAGTGTTACATATATCGTGGCGCCTTTTGCGTTTGCTCCGGCGGCATTGAGCGCGTGGACTTCCGCGTGCGGCGTTCCGGCTTTATGATGATAACCTTCGCCGACAATATTGCCGTTTTTCACCACCACAGCACCCACCATAGGATTGGGCGAGGTTTTACCCCACGCCAAACGCGCCAGTTCCAGAGCGCGTTTCATATATTTGCGGTCTTCTGCTGTGGTGTTGCGCATAATAAAAAATCTTTCAATTACCGTTGTCAAAGAGTGCCAGTGCGTACAGTTCCGGATCAAATTCCTGCAGGTCTTCCGGAGCTTCTCCAAAACCGGTGTAGAAGGTCGGCAGTTCAAATTCTCGGTGAATAGCCACTGCCATACCACCTTTGCCGCTGCCGTCAAGTTTGGTCAGCACCAAGCCGGTAAGGTTGGCGGTTTTGCTGAATTCGCGCGCCTGACTCAAGGCATTTGAGCCCAGACTGGCATCCACAGTAAGCCATACTTCGTGCGGCGCGCCGGGACAGGCTTTGCCGATGGCGCGCACGATCTTGCCGAGTTCATCCATAAGTGCTTTGCGGGTCTGCTGTCTGCCGGCGGTATCAATCAGGACTATATCGGAGTGATTTTCCACAGCATACTGCACAGCGTTGAATGCCACGCTGGCGGGGTCGGCATTGGGTTTGCCTGCAATCACTGTTGAACCGGTACGGCTGCCCCACAGCTGAAGCTGCTCCACGGCGGCGGCGCGGAAAGTATCTGCCGCCCCCAGCACCACCGATTTACCGGCCTGACGCCACTGGTGAGCCAGTTTCCCGGCGGTGGTAGTTTTGCCTGAACCGTTGACTCCGACCATCAATATCACCAGCGGAACGCCGTTTTCCGGCATTGCCAGCGGCCGCTGATGAGTGCGCAATATGTTGGCTGTAAGCTGTGAGGCTTCAGTATAAATATCCGCGCTGGTGGCTATTTTGCCAAGTTCGTAGGCATCTTTGAGTTCTTTGACCACTTCACCTGCGGCTTTTACTCCGAAATCCGCCGCAATAAGGGCATATTCAAGTTCTTCAAACGCTGAAGCATCCCACTTTTTTTCGCCGGTAAAGAATCCGGCTATGGAGCGGGATACGCCGATGGCAGTCTTTTGCAGACCGCGTTTGAATACCGAAAAAATCGACATCAGTTCTTCATCCCTTCGCGTGCGGGGCGGTCAAGAGTGCCTTTTACCGCGTTCAATATACCGTTGACAAAGTCACAGGCGCGTTCATCGCTGTAATCGCGGGTGATTGCCACGGCTTCGTCAATGCTGACTACCGGCGGCACATCCGCAAAGTTGAGCATTTCAGCGATCGCCACTTTAAGTATGGCGTAATCTACTGCCGAAATGCGTTCCGGTGACCAGTTCCGGGCAACATCTTTGATAGTCTGATCGATGCGTTCCGAATCATTTACGCACACTTCAATCAGTTTTTCGGCATATTCCCGGCATTTGCGGCCGTAACGGTTGCCGGTAAGATTGTGATTTTCATTGCCCTGTTCCAGAAATGCTTCCCAGCTTGCCAGCGAGAAATTTTCTCCGGTTATGGCGCACTGGAAAAGGTACTGCATTGCCAGTTCCCGCCCGACGCGTTTGTTGTGCAGACGCTCCGGGGCGGCGCCGGGGGTTGAGATTTCGTTTTCGTAATTCATTTTATCAATCAAATATCTTCTGCGTAAAAATCAAATTATTTGGCCAGCGCCTTGTTGAGGTTGGCCATTTCAATGGCGGCGTGTGCTGCATCGGCACCCTTGTTGCCGGCTTTGGTGCCGCTGCGTTCGATTGCCTGTTCGATATTGTCCGCAGTGATCATACCGTAAGTTACCGGGGTGCCGGATTCCATACCCAGCTGGGCAAGGGATTTAGCTACTTCGTTGTTGATGTAGCCGGCGTGCGGGGTGGCACCCTGAATAACTACGCCCATAGCAATGATGGCATCGTATTTGCCGGAATCGAGCATTTTTTTGACGGCAAAGGGTATTTCGTACGAACCCGGCACCCACGCCAGGGCGATATCATCAGCATTACCGCCGTGACGCACAATGGTATCTACTGCGCCTTCGACCAGATGACTGACAAAGAAATCGTTGAAACGCGCCGCCACCAGACCGAATTTGAGACCGGTTGCCTGCAAGTTGCCTTCATAAGTTTTGATGTTAGCCATAATTAGACTCCTTTTTTGTTTTTTATGTAAAAAATTTATATTCAGATCAAATGCCCCATCCGGTCGCGCTTGGTTGCCAGATAGAATTCATCTTCTTTGCCCGGCGGTATGACAATCGGCACCCGTTCGGTAATTGTTACTCCATAGCCGGAAATGCCGGCGATCTTGGCGGGATTATTTGTCAGCAGCCGGATTGATTTGACTCCCAGATCAAGCAATATCTGCATACCGATGCCGTAATCACGCAAATCGGCGGGGAAGCCGAGTTTTTCGTTGGCTTCAACCGTATCCAAACCCTGATCCTGCAGTTTGTAGGCGTGGATCTTGTTGAATATACCGATACCGCGCCCTTCCTGACGCATATAAACCAGAATACCTGAACCGTTTTCTGCGATCATTGCCATAGCCTTGTGCAGCTGTTCGCCGCAATCGCAGCGCTTTGAGGCAAAAACATCGCCGGTCAGACATTCGCTGTGCACCCGCACCAGCACATTTTCTTTGCCTTCCACATCGCCATAGACCAATGCAACGTGTTCAAGATTATCGACTTTGCTGCGGTATGCCTTGATGGCAAATTCGCCGAATGCCGTCGGCATACGCGCCACTTCGCCGCGTTCGATCAGACATTCGTGCTTGCGGCGGTACGCTATAAGATCCGCAACCGTGCACCACTTGAGGTTGTGTTCTTTACGGAAAACATCCAGCTGTGCCTGACGCGCCATTGTACCGTCAGGATTCATAATTTCGCAGATCACCCCGGCGGGGGCAAGCCCGGCAAGACGCATCAGATCGACCGCCGTTTCGGTGTGACCGGCGCGGCGCAGTACGCCGCCTTTGCGTGCAACCACCGGGAAAAGGTGTCCGGGTTTGATGAAATCTTCCGGTGCAGTTGCCGGATCGATCAAAGCCGCTACCGTGCGCGCGCGGTCAAATGCAGATATGCCGGTGGTGGTGCCGAATTTGTAGTCCACGCTTTCAGAAAACGCCGTCCGGAAAGGATCCGCCATATTAACAGGCACATTGAGTTTCAGCTCCGCAGCGCGTTCTTCAGTGATCGCCGCGCAGATCAGACCGCGGGCGTGCATTGCCATAAAGTTGATTGTTTCCGGCGTGCAGAGACTTGCCGCTGCAATCAGATCGCCCTCATTTTCGCGGTTTTCATCATCGGTCACGACCACCATCCTGCCTTGCTGAAGCTCGGCGATTATCTCTTCGATCGGGTCAAATTTTACAGCCATATATTGATATACCCCACTGGTTTATTTTTATAATTCTCACGCTCGCGCGTACGCGCACGCTTAAATTATAACATACAATGCGGCGGCATTTTTTGCAAGTAAATGCCGCTAAAAAGTTGATTTGTCTGTGTCAGCAGCGGCTGCGGATCATTCGGCTTTTACTTTAAGGGTATTTAACAGCGGCAGGTGGTCGGAGGTGACTTTTTCGTCAACTGTATGGCGGTCAATGAGTTCCAGGCGCTTGTCCTGTTTGTTGTACACTATATAATCCAACGCCCGTTCCGGAGCATACGCAGGGTGGCTCAACAGCGGCTCTCCGATCTGGTATCCGGCGGCTTCAAACGCCTTTATCGGATCGCTGTCCGGTGCACAGTTAAGGTCGCCGATGATGATTGCCGGCCGGTCAGTGGCAAATTGGCTGATCTTGGTCAGAATGGCTTGTGCCTGCTGTACGCGGACGGCATTTTCTTCCGGATTCTGCCGGTGCGAAAAATGGGTGACTGCCAGATAGAACGGCTGGGGTGCCATTATTTCCACAAGTGTTACTCCGCGGCTTTCGCTGGCAACCGCCGGAATAAGCCACGAACCGATAAAATTGACCCGGAAACGCGACAGAATCAAATTGCCGTACAACCCTTCCGGCGGTCTGACCATAGTTGCCCCGAAAATGGGGATCATACCACTCAAAGTTGCCAGCATTGCCGGTGTATCGATAAAGTTGGTGCGCGGTGAATTTTTGTCCACTTCATTGATCGCCACCACATCAGGATTGCACCGTAGTATCACATCTGCCTGTTTTTTGAGGTCGATTCTGCCGTTTACATCTTCGCCGTGGTGGATATTCCACTGCATTACTTTCACAGTACACTCATTCATATAAACTCCTTGTTTTACAGATCTGTCTGGCTGCCTGATTCTATGGTTTGAATATCGCCGGTCTCGGGAACAGTGATATTGCTGTTAAAGGTTAACTCTATTACCCACACATCGTCGTGCATAATATCTGCCGGCAGACCGCGCAGCCGCAGACACGGCGGCGAATTCAATGTGTAGGATGTTGGCTCCAGCGTGCAGGCTATCTGCTGTTGATTATTCAGCAGAACCGCTTTTTCCGGCAGAGCAGTTATATTGTTCAGACGCAGCGTTCCACCGACCGGGGTATCAAGCAGTATGACATAAAGCACATTATCTTTTACCGTGGCGGTGGCGCTTTTATTGCCGATGATTTCAGGGTACGGCGCGGCGGTCAATGCCGGGGCGAGCTGTTGATACCATTTGCCGGTTTTTGCAAGTATATCCAGCGCCTGCGGGGGAAAGACCCCGTCGGCATCCGGCCCCGCGTTAAGCAGAAAATTACCACCCAGCGAGGTGAATAATGCTATATCGCGCTTGATCTTGCGGCAGGAGAAGTAATCTTCATTTTTTCTGTATCCCCAGCTGTTCATTCCCAGTGAATTGCACGCTTCAGTAAGATTGCCGAACGCGTGAAATCCGGTTTCGGCAAAATTGCGTTCCGGCGTTGAATAATCCCCGGCATCGTATCCGCGGTTGTTGATCACCGCGCACGGCTGGAGGCTGCGGATAAGGTCATTGACTGACGGATCGATATATTTGGGTACATTCATATCCCACCAGATGCCGTGGATGGTTCCGTAATTGGTGCAGAGTTCTTTTATCTGCGCTTTGAGAAATTCCATATATGCCGGAAAATCGTGCTGCCCGGGATCGGTATTTATTTCGTGATGCCGTCCGGTGTTGGGGTATGCCGGGTGGTGCCAATCCACGCACGAATAATATAATTCCAGCGGAAAATTACGTTTATGGCACTCTTCAGCCAGCATTGCGGTAATATCTCTGTTGTACGGCGTATTCATAATGTTGTAATCGGTATATTTTGTGTCAAACATACAGAAGCCGTCGTGATGTTTGACCGTAAATACCAGATATTCCATACCGTTGGACTGGATCATATCCAACCAGCGTGCCGGATCGAATTTTACCGGGTTGAATACTTCGCTGTAACGCCGGTAAACTTCCAGCGGGGTATTATAGCGCCATATTTCCTGCTCGTGAATTCCACCCACGGCATAAACACCCCAGTGTATAAACATACCAAAGCGTTTGCGGCAAAACCAGTTGCGCGGATCGGCGGGGGCAAATTTCATTGTCAACTCCTTGTATGAAAAAATTTTTTTACACCAGCTGGCGCAGATATTTTTCGCTCATTTCCAGTCTTGAAAGCATCCGTTCGCGCACGCTTTGGGCGCGTTTGGCAAAATCAGGTGTATTCAGCCAGCGGGTACATTCGCGGAAAAGTTCTTCAAAATCAATGGTACTCTGGTTATTGAATACCGGCAGACCGTACATATTCAGGCAGTTGGCGATCTTGCTGGAATTTGCTACTCCGATACCCGGTATCAGCGAATTGAGTGCCATTATGGTCAACTGCAGACGGCCGCTTATCAGCAAACTGCAGCTGCTGATGATATTCTGTATATCTTCAGGATTGGTATAATCTGCAAGTACATTATCCGGATCGCTTTTCAGCAATTCCGCCATCGGTTCCATTATTCTGCGGTCATTGGCGGTCATCGGTATAAAGACCAGCCGCACATCAAGTTCGCGCTGCAGCCGCTGCAGAAATTCATACGCCTGCTGAAATTTCACCCGGTTGAGTTTTTCTGCTATACAGATACCTACCGAGCGGCGGCTGCGGCTGTCGGATTTCAGGAGCTGCCCCGGCGATGCGGTTTGCAGTATAACTGAATCGGCACCGTAAAATGCCGCCGGAAATTCGCCGGAATTGTGCAGTTCTATCAAACTCGGCTGATCGCGCAGCACCACCAGATCGCAGCGCGATACACAGCTTTGCAGCCGTTCACGGATGCGGTTTTCCAGCATTTTTTCGATGTAATGTGTTATGCCGAACAGCGCGGCAAATTTAAATGCTCTGCCGTGCAGCTGAAAGTAATCCGGATTGAGTTCGCGGTTCATACCCACCTGCCAGATAACGGTTTTGACTTTGAGATCCTGTGCCGTTTCCAGAAGTGATGCCCCGATGTGCGGATAATCAGAAAGACCGGTGCCGCCCGCCCAGACAAACATATCGAAATTTTTTACACTTTTCCGGAAATCGCGGAGTGTAAGCAACGGATCAAAGCCGTAAGCCGGCAAGGTGGAAATTTTACAGCGTCGGGCAGTAACTTCCATTGCCGAAGTTGCCGCTGTCAGCTCGGCATCAGGAAAATTGCGCCGGAAGATCCGAACCACGCAGTCCAGAATCGCTTCGTCGCCGATATTTCCCCCGCCAAACGGAACCCCACCCAACAGTATTTTCATAGTTGCAAACCCGCCGTCTGATTTTCAGAGATCAAAAATTCTTATAAACTGTTAAGCAATACGCTTTTCAGAGCGCATTGCGGTTGTTCAACGCCGCCAGGATCGTGGCACTGTCGGCATAGGCAAGATCCGCCCCGGCTGGCAGCCCCTGGGCGAGCTTGGTGATCCTGCCGACCTTATCTTCGAATTTCCGTGCCAGATAGATTGCCGTGGCACGGCTTTCCACATCGCCGCCCAGCGCCAGAATCAATTCTTTGACTTTGCCGGATTCCAGACGCTTTTCCAATGCGGCGATCCGCAAAGTATCTTCAGTTTCATCATCCAGCGGCGAAAGACGCCCCCCCAGAACGTGATAAAGCCCGTGGAACCCGCCGGATTTTTCGATTCCGGCAATGCGCGTAAAATCTTCCACCACGCAGATGACCGATTCGTCGCGCCGCGGGGAACTGCAGATACTGCAGGGCGTATTGCTGTCAGTCAGATTGCCGCAAACCGGGCAGTAAAAAGTGTTTTCGGGCAGTTGGGCAATGGTTTCTCCGAAAAGCTGAAGTTCTTCCGGTGTGAATTTGAGCAGTGCCAGTGCCATACGCTCGGCGCCGCGTTTGCCTACACCCGGCAGGCGGCGCAGCTGGCTGATGACCTCTTCCAACGCAACAGGATATTCACTGTCGGCACTGCTCATTGTTTTTTACCTTTCAGAAAAGACCCGGCAGGTTCATCCCGCCGGAAAGTTCCTGCATCTTGCTCTGCATTGCGCTTTTGGCAGCGGCAAGTGCGGCATTGGCTGTGCAGGTAATGATATTGCCCAGATCACTGCGGCCGGCGGCAGCAGATGATACGGTCACGCTTTTGACCATAAAATCGCCGCTGACCACTACCACTACTTCGTTGTCTGCGCTGGCGGCGCTGTATTCACTGCGAGCCATTTCCGCTTTAAGTTCTGCCATATTTTTCTGGATATCTTTGACTTTTTTGAGGAGATTTGCCATCTCACCGAGGTTGCCGAACATTTTTCTGCTCCTTGTTTTGTATATAAATTACTTATGCGTGTATATCGACTATTTCTCCATTGAAAAGATCCAGTACTTTTTGTACCGGCGGCAATTTGGCAGTAGCTTCCACTTCTTCCGGTTTATGGATCACACTGCGTTTGGAATACCCCAGATCTGCACGGGAGGGTTCTTCCATATCGCCGGGGAGCATTTCGCCGTCACCCAGTTCAATAAAACCGCTTTCATTTTCAAAGGAAGATTCTGTAAAATTCTGTATTTCAATGGGTTCAACTGGTTCTGAAAAAATATCTTCAGCCTGATTTTCTGCCGGGATCGCTGTTTCAACGTTGCTGAAAACGACCTCCTCTTCCGCAGAGGATTCTGCTGGTATGGCTTCCTGCTCCGTCATTTCCGGTACGGAAACTGTTTCCGGAGCAGTGTTGACAAAATCCACCAGTATTGCCCAATTGCCGCTGATGCTCTGCAGCATTGTCAGCAGTTTCAGGCGTGCTTTGCGCATAATCGCTATTGCATCGGCACTACCGGCTATGGTAAGAACCGAATTGCGCAGACTTTCCGGGCGGCAATTCTGCAGCGGCAGTTCCGGCGCCTGACTTGCCGCCGCTGCAAGCAGTTTATTCCACATATCCAGCATCTGGTCGGCGGTATTTGCCGTAGTTTCTGCCGGTTCCGGCGTGATCGGTTCTGCTGCGGGCGGGACAGAAGAAACGGATGAAACTTCTTCGATCTCCGGTTCCTGAATTTCCGGTTCCGGTTCAACTGCCGGTGTGATTTCTGGTGCCGGGGTTGTTGCCGCAGCCGTTTCTTCCGCTTGGATCACCGGTTCAGATTGCACCTCCGGTTCGGGCTGTACTGCCGGGGCAGCTGCCGGCGGAACTTCATTTACAAGTGTTTTTTTTTCCGGAGCAGGCGTTATTTCCGGCAGCACGCAGGGCATTGCCTTTGCCGGCTGCTGCTGAAAAGAGGGTATCTGATCGATAAACTGCAATTCTCCGGCACCGCGCAGCTGATTGAGCCTGGTCAGCACATCGCCGACGGTCGGCGCGTGTGCTTCGTGCATAGCTTTGAGCAGAATCGATTCCAGATAGATTGCCTTATTCAATGCTTCGTGCAGGACTCTGCCCACCGGAGCAAGATTTTCCATAAAACAGCGCAATACTTCCGGCGTGGTCAGCATTGCCAGTTTGCGGCAGCGCTCCAATTTTTCATCGTCAAAGTCCAGCACTGCGCCGGGATTGTTGAGTATATGCATAAGTTCCGCGCCGCGGAGCATTTCCAAAACATCATCGAAGAGTGTTTCCAGATTTCTGCCCCGCCCCGCCAGCTGGTTGACTACGGTCACTACCGGTCCCGGCTGATTCTGGAGCATTGCTGCTATGAGTGTATCCAGTTCCACTGCGTTAGTCAGACCGAAGAGTTCCAGTACCTGTTCGGCAGCGATCTCCTGATTCTGTCCTCCGAAAAACGCCAGCATCTGTTCCAGCGAGGACTGGGCATCGCGCATACCGCCTTCGGCGGCGCGGGCAATGGCGCTCAACGCTTCAGGTGCGATCTTGACATTTTCGCTTTCGGCAATCAATTTCAGCCGTGACAATATCAGATTGCCGGCAATCGGGCGCAGATCAAAACGCTGACAGCGCGATACGATCGTGGGCAGCACCAGGTGTGCCTCGGTTGTGGCAAAGATGAATTTGACGTGTGCCGGCGGCTCTTCAACGGTTTTCAAAAGCGCGTTCCACGCCGCTTTGGAAAGCATATGCACTTCGTCAATGATGTAGATCTTGTATTTGCTTGCCACCGGCATATGGTATGCTTCTTCGCTCAACGCACGCATATGTTCCACGCTGTTACGGCTGGCGGCGTCGATTTCTATAACATCCAGACTGTTTTCTGCGGCAAGCGCTTTGCAGGAACTGCATTCGCAGCAGGGTTCGCCGTCGTGCGGATTTTCGCAATTTATTGCTTTGGCAAAAATACGGGCAATTGTGGTTTTGCCGATGCCGCGCGGTCCTACAAGCAGATAGGCGTGCCCCACCCGGTTCGAGGCAATGGCGTTGCGCAATGTGCGTATGACGTGAGTTTGTCCTACTACATCGCCGAACTTCTGCGGCCGCCACTTGCGGGCTATTACCTGATGACTGCTCATAAAAACCGTTTTTCCTCTTTATTGTATATTGTGTGATGCAAGCACAGCGCGCTGGGCAGCAAAAATCTGTTTCAAGCCGACTTCCGCCAGATCAATGAGTTCGTTGAGCTGCTTGCGGGAAAATGGCGCGCCTTCCGCTGTGCCCTGCACTTCGATAAGTTCCATAGATTCGGTCATAATTATATTCATATCCACTTCCGCATTGGAATCTTCCGGATAATTCAAATCCAGCACTGCTTCGCCGTTGACAATGCCTACACTTACTGCGGCAACCAGCTCTTTGAAGGCACCGGGACCGAATTTTTCCAACGCTTCAGGTGTGTTCAATGCCAGCGCTGCCGCCACTGCCGCACCGCTGATACTGGCACAGCGGGTGCCGCCGTCAGCATCGATCACATCGCAATCCAGATGCAGAGTGTGACCTTCGAGTTTTTCCAAATCAACTGCTGCGCGCAACGATCTGCCGATCAAACGCTGGATTTCAACGGTTCTGCCGGACTGCTTGCCGGATGCGGCTTCGCGTTTCATACGGTCGTGGGTGGATGCAGGGAGCATACCGTATTCGCTGGTCGCCCAGCCACCGGAAACTTTTTGCGCTTTCATCCACGGCGGAACGCTGTTTTCCAGACTTGCCGCGCAAATTACCCGCGTATTGCCGGTGCTTATCAAAACCGATCCTGCCGGATGACTCAAAAAGCCCGGCGTGATTTCCAACTTGCGCAAGCAATCGTTTGCGCGTCCGTCCCATCTTGCCATAATTTTACCTCAAAATAAAAATTCCGCCGAATCGGAACCTGTGCACCTGTTTCTGGATTTAGGGCTGCTTGGTTCCCCACCTGACCCGGTTCACCCGTCCGCAGCGCACAGGTTCCGACCCGGCGGCAAAAAAATCAACTTGCTTTACTTACGCAAGCGGCGCTCCAAATGCTTCCAATATCTGCGAAAGCTCTTTGCGCTGTGCTTTGCGTTCGACCACCCGGTCGATCAATCCCTTTTCCAGCAAAAATTCCGCCGTCTGGAAATTTTCCGGCAATTTGGAATTGGTTGTTTCCTGAATCACCCGGGGACCGGCAAAACCGACCATCGCTCCGGGTTCTGACAATATTATATCTCCGAGAGTTGCAAAACTTGCTGTCACCCCGCCGTATGTCGGGTTGGTCAAAAGCACGATGTAGCCCAATCCCGCTTCCGCGTGGCGTTCCAATGCTCCGGAGGTTTTTGCCATCTGCATCAAACTCAGGATACCTTCCTGCATACGAGCCCCACCGGAGGCGGTCACCAATACCACTGGAACTTTTTCAGCGGTGGCTCTTTCCACCAGACGGGTGATCTTTTCGCCCACTACCGAGCCCATACTTGCGCCCATATAGCGGAAATCCATTATCCCCAGCATATATCTGCGGCCGTCCAATGTGGCGGAACCGCACTTTACGGCATCGTTCATACCGGTTTTTTTGCTGTTTTCTTCAATACGCGCCGTGTAGGGTTTGGAATCCACAAAACCGAGCGAGTCAACAGATGAGAGATTTTCATCAAATTCCTGAAAACTGCCCGGATCGGTCAGCAGCCGGATACGCCCGGTTATGCTCATTGCCAGATGGCACGCGCAATAACTGCAGACATAAAGATTTTCCGCCAGCTGATCCCGGTAAAGGGTGCGGCCGCACTCTTTGCACTTGACCCACGCGCCATCCGGAATCGCCATTCTGTGATGGGGATTGGCTTGAACTCCAACTTTAAGGGTCGAATATTTTCCGTTTGAATCCGACATTTTTTACCGCTTATATCCAACTGTAAATCTCATAAAATCACGATCCGCAAACAACATAAAACGCTGCGCGCCGTCGAATTTCTAATATAATCCAATTTACTGATATTTCAAATTTATTTGCATTTATTTATAACATTTCGCGCGCGCAACCCAACTTGCGGATTACTTCAGCTGCCATAAAGAGTCCGAAAATCCCGGGCATAAAAGATGAACTGCCTATGCAGAGTGATCCGTCTGCATTTTTGCTCACTGCTTCCGGCAGCGGCGGTTCGGCTGAAAATACACACCGGATGCCCTTGGTTATACCGTACTCTTTTTTCAGTCTGGCGCGTACACTTTTGGCAAGACGGCAGTTGTATGTTTTGCTTATATCGGCATATTTCACCTGTGCCGGATCCAGCCGGCATCCGGCGCCCATGGCGGAAATTACCGGAATATTGTGCTGTACAGCTGCTGCCAGCAGAGAGCACTTTTCGTTGACCGGGTCAATGGCATCGACTATATAATCAAAACTGCCGTTTTTGATGATATTTGCGATATTTTCCAACGTCAGCGCTTCAGCAAAGGCGTTCAGTTCAAGAGTGGGATTTATTTCCTGCAGGCGTTCGCGCAATACATCGGTTTTGCTGCGTGAACAATCTTTGTGCAGCGCAAGTATCTGGCGGTTGATATTGCTTATATGCACTTTGTCCGGGTCATAAACAGTCAGACTGCCGATGCCGCCGCGCGCCAGAGCTTCGGCAGCGTAGCCGCCGACTCCGCCGATACCGGCAATCAATACCCGGCTTTTCTGCAGCCGTTCAACTGCTTCATTGCCCAGCAGAAGCCGGGTGCGGTGCAGAAAATTCTCTTCAGTTTGATTCATTGGCAGTAGATCCTCCGATATTGGGCTGTCATTACTGATTGCAAATCCTTGAAACTCATATCAAGTTTTGCTGCGGCGATCTGATAATGTTTTTCTATGCAATCAACTGCCGGGTCATCGCTTTCCAGCACGATCCGGTTCAGGTATTCCGGATTTTCCCGGATGAAATCCCACAACTCCGTCTGATTCTGTGCCGCCGGCGGCAGTGAAAGAATAAAATTTTTCTGGCGCCACAACTGCTGTGCCAGCGGCAGTTTACCGCGGAAATAGTGGATGATCGTCGGCATCTGCCAGCGCAGATTTTTGTAAATTTCCAGCAGATCAGGGTAGCACTTTACACAATGAACGGTCAAGGGTTTATCGAGCTCCTGCGCCAGTTTTACAGCATTGGCAAAGATATTTTTCTGCTCTTCGATGCTTAAAGCGCCTTTGATCCGGTCAAGTCCGACTTCGCCCAGGGCGATAAAGCGCTTTTCTCCGGCGTAACTGATATAGTCACTGCTCCACGGCGCACCGTCCCACGGATGCAGTTCAAGCGTTTGGACAACTTTTTCCGGCACCGGGTCATTGGCGTGTGACAGCGGAGTGGAAACTATCCGCAGAACTTCATCGGCAGTATTCAGCGGACTTTGCCAGTTCAAATGGGTATGAAAATCTACTGTGCAAAGTCCGTTCATATCAATGTATTTATGCCTGACTGTTTTTTTCTGCGATCAGATCACGGTTTTTGATAAAGTAATTGAGTCCGGAGCCGACGGTCACGATCACAATACCCCACAGCAGCACGCTCCAGCAGTGGCGGAGCTGAAGTTTGCCGCAAACAGTCATATTCAAATCCAGTATATGTATCCAGACCAGACCGCCGATGAAAAGCATAACCATTTGCAGGAAGGTTTTGAGCTTGCCGAACTTATCGGCGCTGATGACTTTGCCTTGCTTGACTGCCAGCAGACGCAGCCCTGTGACCATAAATTCGCGGGCAATCACCACCGCGGCAACCCACGCGGCAATCAACTGGAATTCCACAAGGATAAGCATTGTGGTGGTAACAAAAATCTTGTCCGCCAGCGGATCCATCAATGCTCCGAAATCTGTAACCTGGTTCCATTTGCGCGCCAGATATCCGTCAAACAGGTCAGTGATCCCGGCAATGACCGAAAGCGCGTATGCTATGTAACGCAGGATCATTTCAATATCATCGGACTTGACTTTAACTCCGCCGGGGATCCCCGAATTGGTCGCCAGCACCAGGGCTATAAAGATCAGAACGATCCGCCCCACAGTAAGAATATTGGGTAAATTGAAAGGCATTGTTTTATCCTTTTTTTTATTGTGAATAAAAAGTTACCGGTTGTCTACAATAATAATTTAGCACACTTCGCCGTATAAATCAAATGTTTTTGCCCGGTTTATGCGCACTTGATATTTCCTGCCCGGCTGCAGGCGGGTTTTAGCGGAAAAATATACAAGATTATCTATTTCGGGGGCATCGGCAAAACTTCTGCCCACACCGTTGCGGCCGTCGGCTTCATCGCAAATAACAGTTATGACTTTGCCAATCATTGCCTGATTGTTTTCCAGTGCGATCTTTTCCTGCAGCTGCATTATCTTGCCGGCGCGTTCTTCTGCAACTTCTGTGCTCACCCGGTCGGTGCGTTCAGCCGCCGGAGTTCCGGGTTCGGGTGAATAGCTGAAAACTCCCAACCGGGAGAATTTCTGCGTTTTTACAAACTCTTCAAGTTCAGCAAATTCTTTGTCGCCTTCGCCGGGCAGACCGGTTATAAAGGTGGTACGGATGGTGCTGTCATTGCGGAGGGTGCGGATCTTGTTGAGAATGTACTCAATGCGTTCGCGGGTGGTTTTTCTGCCCATTTTCAGGAGTATATCATCGGAAATATGCTGTAATGGTATATCCAGATAGGGCAGCAGATGTTTATTTGATGCGTATTCTGCAAAAAATTCTTCCGTGTAATGTGCCGGATGAGTGTACAGCAGACGGATGACAAAATCGCCTTCAAGTTTATCCATTTCGTGCAGCAGTTTTGCCAGTGTGGTGCCGTCGGCAAGGTCGCTGCCGTAAGCGGTTACATCCTGCGCTATGATTATAATTTCGCTTACACCGCCGGCAATAAGATTGCGTGCTTCGATTAGCACTGACTCTATGGAACGGCTGCGCAGACTGCCGCGGATGCCGGGTATGCTGCAATATGCGCAGCGGTTGTTGCAGCCGTCTGAAATCTTCAAATATGCCACGTGCGGCAGGGTGAAAAGTATGCGCGGGGAGTTTTCATTATATAAATAGGTCGGTTCCGCCGCATCTCCGGCAGTATAGCCGGAGCCTGCTTTGCTGAAAGTATCAAATATCTTATCCACGCCGTCCACACCGCTCCAGGCATCGACTTCGGGGTATCTACTGCGGATGAGATTTTCTTTGTCCTGCTGGATGAGACATCCGGCTACGACCAGTTTGCGTACTTGCGGAGCGCGTTTTTTCCAGCGGATGCCGTCGGCGATGGCGCTTTCGCACTCGCTGCGCGCTCCCGGCAGAAAAGCACAGGTGTTGATCAGGTAGTATTCTGCGGAATTTTTATCCATATTAACCGGAATACCGGAAGTGATAAGGCATCCTGCCATAACTTCGCTGTCCACTAGATTTTTCGGGCAGCCCAGACTTACGATATAGACGCCTTCGGCATAAACGCGTTTACTGTGTCGGGGATTCATATCAAGTTCTCTTTCTGCAGATTATGGAATTGTTCAAGTATGTGCAATGCTGTTCTCCGGTCAGCTGCGGCAATAACCGGATTGCAAACCTTCCAACGGCGTTTGTCGCTCATATCAAGTATAAACATATCGTCCGACAAATCCGCAGAAAGCGGTTCGCTGCTGCCGGCGGTACTCAATATGGGGTAATCAAGGTTACGGAGTATCGGCAGCATACCGGCTATGTCCCACAACTTGAAATCACCGCAATAGGCGATTACTCTGCCGCAGAGCAGACTGTAAAGCGATCCAACGCAGCTGCTCCAGGCAAAAAGCTGGTTTTTCCCGGAAAAACCCCACTCGTGTGCCGGTTTCTGACCAATGGCAATGTGTCCGGCGTTACCGAGAAAACAGGCTTTCGGGGTGAATACACTCCACTTGTCATCTTTCAGAAGTTGGCGCTGCAGTACCTTGCCCTGACAACTTATAAGCAGTTTATCTGCTGCCGGAAAATAGACCGCACCTTCACGGATGACTCCTTTCTGCATAAAACCCAGCGATATACCCCAGATATCCAGATGAGCCGAATATGGCGCAGTGCCGTCAATGGGGTCCAGTATCCAGCAGCAATCGCTTTTCAGCGCCGATTCGATATAACTGCCGGAATGTTTTTCGATGGTTTCTTCGCCGATAAGGTAGATGTCTTCTTCTTTGCGGTCGCATATTTCCGCAAAAATATTCTCAATAGTCCGGTCGGCGGCGGTTACCACCGAACGGTCATCTTTCAGTTCAGCGGGGGGATTGTCGTAATATTCGAGCGCCACTGAACCTGCCTGCCGGAAGATTCCGGCAAGTTCTTCAGGATCCCACTTGTCAAGAGTTTTTTTCATAAATCTTTACAAACAAAAACGGCGAAGATGCGGTAAATCCGCTCCTCCGCCGTTGCTGTGAAGCATCTTCTGATCAATCGACCGGCTTGGTCTTGGGCAGACCGTAAACCTTGTCTTCGGCGATCCGGCCTTCGGCACGGAGCACGTTCAGCCGTTCGAAACGCTTCATCACATTGCGCTTTTTGCGGATTTTGCCGCCAACGCGGAGACTCGCATGCTGAGACATTGTTGCACCTCAATTTCGTTATATGGTTAAAAATATTGAAAAAATCCAATTTCAAAGTTGAATGTCTTATAATATGGCTTATATTTTAAAATATTCAAATTTAAAAGGTGTTTTTTCGGGAATTTTTTATGTTTACGGCCCTTTTTTGCCCTTCTTTGCGCTGTTTTGAGCCTTTCCGGAGTTTGTCTGCAGTGTTGTTTGCTTTGCTGCTGGCTCTTCCGGTAAACTGCACGGAATTGGTTGAAATCAATCTTTGCGCTACTGCGGATCTGCACGGAAATGAAACTCAATTTGTCAATGCTGTTGTGCCGCATATTGAAAATCTGCGCCGTAAAGATCCGGATCTGATCTATGTCGATGCCGGCGATACTGTGCAGGGAACTTTTGCTTTGCAGCAGAGGCGCGGGAGCGGATTTATGCGTAAACTTGCCGATGCGGGCTGTTATCTCTGGGTGCCGGGTAATCACGATCTGGAATATGGACTGACGGCGTTCAGAAAAATCGTCCGCGAATTTCCCGGTTTTGTATTGTCGTGCAATATGCTCGTAAAAGATCTGGACGATAAATTGCGTGATATGGTAATTGTTGAACGCAAAGGCGTGAAGATCGCTTTTATCGGTATGATGCTTGACAGTATGGAAATGTGTTTTCCGATGCCGCCGGGTGCCTGGCAGACTCTGAAGGGTACTGCGGCATTGCGCCGTGCAGCAGACAGGGCTGTAAAAGCCCGCGCTGATATAGTGGTGCTTATCCGGCACGCGGGAATTTATTCCGGAAGAGAAAAACTTTCCGCACTGCTGCATTCCGTTCCGGAAATCGATCTGGTGATCGGTGGGCATACCCATTCTCCGGAACCCGGAGTTAAAGTGCTTAAGAGCTGGTATGTTCAGCCCGGCGGGCACGGCAGAAGTGTTGCAGAGTGCTGTATCGTATGGAATAAACAGATCCGGCAAATCGTTCAGATACGCTCCCGACTGCAGCATTTGCAGGCTTTTCCGGAGCCCGGAGTGCCGGAAGCTGCTGCGGCAGCTCCGCAGCTGGATTGTAAAAATATCAACTGCATTGCTGAAAAAATCTGCCGGTATTATGCCGGTGATCTGGCTTTTTATATTGTCGGCAATCTGCCGGAGTACAGAAAACTTCTGAAGAATCCTGCGCCGTCAGTCGGGGATTATTACCGGGTTTTCAGTTACTTTGATCCGCTGGTGACAGTGGGCGTTACTGCCGCTGAAGCCGAAAAGATCATTCTGGAGCATTTGAGTCTTGCCCGCGGACGGAAGCAGCGGCTGTTGACCGCCGGATTCCGCATAAAAAATAAAAAGGTGATTTTTGACCGTGATCTTGAGTGTTATAAACTTGTTCTGCCAACTTACAGCGCTGCCGGCGGTTCCGGTAAACTGATGCTTACCCGCAGAACCCTCTCCGGCAGGATCAACTTTGAAAAGCTGGAAAAAGCTCCGGGCGTGCTGGAAATTATTACCGGAACGGATCATAATATCGGAAAAGTACGGTAATTACAGCAACTTTTTTGATTGGCGACCTTGAAAAATATGCTTTAAGATGTACATTACTTAATAAGAGTATTTTCTTTTAAACAACATAAAGGAGAATTTATTATGTCGAGAAATTACAAGATCGCGGTTCTGCCCGGCGACGGTACCGGTCCGGAAGTGGTGGCAGAAGGTTTGAAAGTTATGCGCGCTGCGGCGCAGAAGTTCGGTTTCACCTTTGACGAAACCACTTTTAACTGGGGCGGCGAAAATTACCTTGCAACCGGTGAAATTCTGCCGGAAGATGCTGTCGATCAGCTTAAGAAATTTGACGCAGTGTTTCTGGGAGCTATCGGCCACCCGAAAGTCAAGCCGGGTATTCTGGAAAAGGGTATTCTGCTCAAGCTGCGTTTTGAACTCGACCAGTACATCAATCTGCGGCCGATCAAGCTGTTCCCCGGCGTGGAAACTCCGCTTGCCAACAAGAAGCCCGAAGATATTGACTATGTGGTGGTGCGTGAAAATACCGGCGGCATCTACACCGGTATCGGCGGCGTATCCATGAAGGGTACCGAACACGAAGTAGCCTGTCAGAGCGAAGTGTATAACTATCATCAGGTGGAACGCTGTGTGCGTTACGCTTTTGAACTGGCCAGAAAACGCCACAGCAAAGAAAATCCGTGGCGTGGACTTTCTGCTGAAGATATTGCTGCCGGCAAGACTGCCCAGCTTACTCTCTGCGGCAAATCCAATGTGCTGACCTATGTCTTTGATCTGTGGGAACGCGTTTTCTACAAGGTTGCCGAAGAGTTTCCGGAAGTCAAAACTGCCTATTGCCATGTTGATGCCACAACCATGTGGATGGTGAAAAACCCCGAATGGTTCGACGTTATCGTTACCAACAACATCTTCGGCGACATCATCACCGACCTCGGAGCTATGACCCAGGGCGGTATGGGTATTGCTGCCGGCGGTAACCTCAACCCCACCGAAGGCGGTGTAAGCATGTTTGAACCGATCGGCGGTTCTGCACCCAAATATACGGGCATGAACATCATCAACCCGCTGGCGGCAGTTTGTGCCGGAGCTATGCTGCTGGATTTCATCGGCGAAAAAGAAGCCGCCGCGGCGATCGAAAAGTCGGTGGCTTATGTTACCGGCAACAAGCTCGAAAGCATGGCGGCCGGCAAGATGGGTTACAGCACCACCGAAGTCGGTCAGCTGGTGATCGACAATCTGTAAAGATATTATTCCGATGCAAGGCGTGAACTCTGAAAATAAAACCGATAAAATTCCGGCTAATCCGCAATGGGATACCCGGTTCAGGAGTTACGCCTTTGCTGAAGACCTTGACAACGCTTTGCGTGAAAGTTTTCTTAATGCCGAAGAACTGCTCATGCAAAGTGCTGTTATAAAAAATTCCCGGTCAACCACGGCCGGGATTTTCCGTTTGAATGGAACTGATTATTTTATCAAACGCAGCAATGTAAACGGCATATCCGGCGGTTTGCGGCGGCTTGGCACGCTCTCGCGGGCGATGCGTAATGCAGTAATGGCAAGAGAGTTGGAAAATATCGGGGTGCTTACACCCAAAGTCTATCTTGCTTTGGATACCCGCCCTTACGGACTGCCGGGGAGCAGTTATCTGATAACCGAGTGTTTCCCGGGAAAGATAACTGCGGCCGGGAACATGAAAGAGTTGCGGGATTTTTACGGCAGTAATCAGGCGTTTATCGGCAAACTGGCGGATTTGGCGGCCGATTTGCACAATAACGGTATTGAACATGGGGATTTCAAGCTCACGAATATATTGGCCGTAAAAGCTGCTGACGGCAGTTTCCGGTTGGGGGTGTTCGATCTGGATGGCTGCCGGAAATACAAACAAGGCTGCCCGGAAAGCGTCAGGATCAGGGAACTGGCGAGAGTGGCGTCGGCATATTTTATAATGTCCTGTAATCTCGGATATTATAAAGATGAAGACGAAGCGGAAAACCGCAAATTGTTTTTGCAGAGTTATGCTGACCGCGGTGGCGGGAACTTTGCCGAAAATCAGGATTTTCACCGGCGGATCGAAAAGTTTTTTGCCGCTGATATAAAACACAGGACGCGTAATGACTGAAGAAAAATGGCTTTACTGGTGTGATACGGTGCATGATCCGTATTTCAATATGTCAATGGACGAAGTGCTGTTGAGTAATTCTGCATTGCAGGAAAACCGGGTGCTGGTGCGTATATACCGCTGGGATCGGCCGTCGGTATCTTTCGGCAGTGCCCAGATCTGTCCGCAGGAGCTGGCAGATAAATATACACTCGTGCGGCGGCCGACCGGCGGCGGAGTGGTTTATCACGATGTGGATTTGACCTATACTGTAGTTGTGCCGCCCGGGCACAGCATCATGCAGCTTGACCGGATGGAGAGCTACAAGGTTTTTCACGAAGCATTGCTTATGAAAATGACCGAAGACGGTGTGGAAGCGGTGTTGGAAAATCACGGTACCGATCATGTTGACCGGGCAACCATGCAGTGTTTTGTTTCACCCAGCCGCTTTGATCTGGTGGCACCGTCAGGCAGTAAATATGCCGGAGCGGCACAACGCCGTACCCGCATGGGAATATTGCATCAGGGCAGTATCAAGCTGGAAGCGGCAGGCGGCAGTTGGGAAAAATTGCAGCAGGAGCTTCTGGAATCACTCAAGCTCAAGTTCAATATAGATTTTATACCGTGGCAGCCGCCGCAGCCGGTCATCGACGAAGCGGAAAAACTCGCACGGATCAAATATGCAACCGACAAGTGGAACATAAATCACGAATTTGATATATAATTATGCCGGAAGATATAGAAAAACTCAAGAAAAAACTGGGCTTTGCCTTTCAGAAGCCCGCCTTGCTCAAAGAGGCTTTGACTCATCGCTCATACGCAGTTGAAAACAAACTTGCCTACGATAATCAGCGGTTGGAGTTTCTGGGTGATGCTGTTTTGGAAATAATTTTAACGGAATATTTGTATGAAGTATATCCCGAAGCCAATGAAGGCGTTATGACCAAAATGCGTTCAGCTTTAGCCCAGCAGGAAGCGATCGCCAAACTTGCCCGTGAACTTGAATTGGGTTCTTTTATGTACATAGGCAGGGGCGAAGCGGCATCCGGCGGAGCCAACCGGGATTCGACTTTGTGCGATCTTTTTGAAGCTGTGCTGGGGGCGTGTTATCTGGATAACGGTATGGATATTGCCCGCAAATTCATACTGGATTTGATAAAGAGCAAATTCCCCGCTCCGC
>JAZNBV010000099.1:0-2928 GCA_045587205.1 Victivallaceae bacterium | reverse complement strand
CTGCTCTGCCGCAGCAATGGCGGCAAAGGCGCTGCGGTGCGCGATGGATTTGCCGCCAGCAGCGGCAGCATTGTTATAATTCAGGATGCCGATCTGGAGTATGACCCCAATGAATACGGACGCTGTATTGAACCTATTCTGAAAAAACAGGTGCAGGTGGTTTACGGTTCGATGGAACGCAAAAAAGAAAACGGCTGTTCCGACTGGAGATTTTATCTGGGCGGATTGCTGGTAACCTGGTTTATAAATATACTTTTCAACGCACGCCTTACAGATGAACCGACCTGCTACAAAACCTTCCGGGGCGATCTTATACGCGCATTGGAATTTGAAAGCAACGATTTCGGCTGGGAACCGGAAATAACCTGCAAACTGCTGCGTCTGGGATACAACATTGCAGAGTGCGCCATATCTTACCACCCCAGATCCTTCGACAAAGGTAAAAAGATCCGCGCCCGCGACGGGATAAAAGCACTTCTTATAGCTCTGAAATGGCGTTTCGCAGGGATCAAAAAAATTTGTCATTTGGCAAAAAAGGTGTATATTACGGAAAAATAGCTCAAACTATTTTTCAACTGCTGTGGTCAGTAAAAGGCAAAGGTGCGGAATCAACCGCATTCTGTAAACAGCAGGAGTTGCTATGAAAAATCACGCGAGAGAGTTGTACCAGTGCCCCAAATGCTCACTGACCGTGGAGATTGCCTCACCGTGCGGTTGTGAAGAACCGTGTATGCGGTGCTGCGGCGAACAATTGGTTCCGGTAAAAGCCAACACCATTGATGCTGCACGCGAAAAACACGTTCCGGTGGTCAGCCGGACCGACACCGGTATCGCCGTAACCATCGGCGCCGAAGAACATCCGATGACAGAAAAGCACCACATTATCTGGATCGAAGCCAGCGCCGGCAATTGTGTAATGCGTAAATATCTCCAACCGGGGGATAAACCGTACGCAGAGTTCAAGATCTGCTGTACAAAAGATGTAACAATAAGAGCCTATTGCAATCTGCACGGCTTGTGGGAAAACCATTTATAAAAAAGCTTTACTGACGCCGGAAATGCCGGAGCAGTGAAACTTCCGGAGAAAAAAAATGACAGCATTCAAAGCAGTAAAAGTAACAGAAAATGTCTGGTGGGTGGGCGCTATAGATTGGCACTTGCGTGAATTTCACGGGTACCGCACCAGCCGCGGATCGACCTATAACGCATTTCTGGTGATCGATGAAAAAATCACCCTTATCGATACGGTCAAAGAACAATTTTTTGATGAAATGCGTTCCAGAATTGCCTCGGTGATCGATCCCGGTAAAATCGATTACATTGTTTCCAACCACGCGGAAATGGATCACTCCGGTGCACTGCCGCGGGCAATGAAGGAGTTTAAGGCAGAAAAACTTTTCTGCTCGCTGCAGGGCGAACGCGCCTTGAGAGCGCACTTCCACGATGCCTTGCCGGATTTGGAAATCGTCAAAACCGGCGATGCGGTGAATCTGGGCAAAAACACTCTGAACTTTATCGAAACAAAAATGCTGCATTGGCCGGACAGTATGATCAGTTATCTTTCCGGAGAAAAAGTGCTGTTTTCGCAAGACGCATTCGGTATGCATCTTGCTGGCTCTGAACGCTTTGCCGATGAGTACCCGGAAAGCGTTATCGATGAAGAAGCACGCAAATATTTTGCCAACATATTGCTTCTGCAGTCATCGCGAATCATCGATCTTCTGGATAATCTGCCCGGACTTGATTTGGATATAGATATTGTTGCCCCCGATCACGGCCCGGTGTGGCGCAATGGCAGTCACGCCAGGATACTGCAGATGTACCGCACTTTTGCGGAACAGAAGCCGGAAAAACGCGCCGTAGTGCTGTTTGACACTATGTGGCACTCCACAGAAACTATGGCGGCGGCGATTGCAGAAGGCTTGATCGAATCGGGATTGTCTGTGGAAGTAATTAATCTGCACAACTG
Source organism: Victivallaceae bacterium (assembly GCA_045587205.1). Classification (GTDB taxonomy): domain Bacteria; phylum Verrucomicrobiota; class Lentisphaeria; order Victivallales; family Victivallaceae; genus SIG78. The sequence continues at coordinate 959 of JAZNBV010000099.1, read as the reverse complement.
CGATCACAGCGAAGCCATCACCCGGATAATGGGTGCCGGAGTGCTGGCTGTCGGCACACCTACTATAAACAATAATATGTATCCATCGTTGGGCGATGTGCTGGCGTATATGCGCGGACTCAAACCGCAGATCGCAGTTGCCGGTGCGTTCGGTTCATTCGGCTGGAGCGGCGAAGGCGCCAAGCAGATTGCAGCGGCGCTCTCCGAAATGAATATGGAACAACCCGAGCCCCCGCTGGCTGTAAAATATGTCCCCGATTGCGCTGCATTGGAGCTTTGCCGCAACTGGGGTAAAGCTCTGGCGGCGAAACTGCTGGAAAAAATTGACCGGTAACCACCAAAAAAAGGAGTTAAAATTATGAAAAAGTACGAATGTGATGTCTGCGGTTACATCTATGACCCCGCCAAAGGCGATCCCGACAGCGGCGTCAAACCCGGCACTGACTGGAAAGATGTCCCCGCCAACTGGGTATGCCCGGATTGCGGAGCAGGCAAAAAAGATTTCACTGAAATGAAATAAATTTTCTATCCTTGAAATCTATAAAAAAAGAGGTTGTTGCAAAACTTCAAAAAAGTTTGTAACAACTTCATTTTTTTTTATATTATCAAACTGAAGCAGAATGTTTCAGTTTCTTCTTGTAACAGTTTGAGTTTTTACAGAAAAAATATTGCAATTTACTTATAATAAACAAGTTGGGATTGCTTTTATTAAAACAATAAAAGCAACCCCGGAAAAGTTTTTTGAAAAATGGGCGGTGGGGAAAAGAACCTTTTTTCAAAAAGGTTTTTTCCCCACAAAACAGTTTTGCAACAACCCTTTTTTTTTGGCACGGGACCGGAAACTCAATCACGCAAATGACCGTTGCCGATCGCCACCCATTTATAGGTACAGAGTTCCGTGGGTCCCACCGGACCGCGCGCGTGCAGACGGTCAGTGCTGATTCCAACCACTGCCCCCA
>JAZNBV010000098.1:0-7320 GCA_045587205.1 Victivallaceae bacterium | reverse complement strand
ACAAATGGAATTTTATTTTTGAATACATTTGAACTCAAAAACAAGGATTTGACAAAAGAGGGTAGCTTTTTTCAAGAAATACCAAGCTCAAACTATGTCCCAAAACACCATTTTTAAAAAATTATGGGATTTCTGTGAATTATTTTGCCAAAAAACGCATAAGAGAATTAGTTTTTTGTACATTGTGGTATTATATTGTTCAGCGTAAAAACGAAAGGATAAAATCATATATGGCCCAGGAAGAATTCTACCCGGCGGCGCTGACCATTGCCGCCAGCGATTCCGGCGGCGGCTCCGGCGTGCAGGCTGATTTGCGTACCTTCAATGCTGCGGGCGTTTACGGTTGTTCTGTGATCACGGCGGTTGCGGCGCAGAATCCGCGCCGGGTGCTGGCAATACAGCCATTAAGTGCTCAAATGGTCAGAGATCAGCTGATTGCTGTGCTGGATGCTGTAGCACTAAAGGTGGTAAAAACCGGTATGCTGGTCAACCGGGATATTGTTCACTCTGCTGCAGAGGTGCTGAAAAAACGGCGTCTGCCGCTGATTGTTGATCTGACGGTGTTTTCTGCAAAGGATGATGAGGAGGTTTTGGCAGCTGTAAAGGATGAACTGCTGTTGCAATCTTCGATGGCTGTATTGAATATACCGGAATGTGAATGGTTTTTGCAGAAAAAAATTTCCGGCAATGATTATGCAGCCGGAGCGGCAATGTTTGCAGAACATTTCAAATGCAATTGTGTGCTTGTGATCTCCGGAACTGAAGCAATAACCGTGATTGATCAGAAAATTTATAAACTTGCCGTACCTGCGGTTGCTGATCTTGCCGAATATGCCGATCACGGTGCCGGTTGTACCTTTTCTGCTGGTATTGCTGCAATGATCGCTTACGGCAACAGTTGGAAAGATGCTGTCCGGGCAGCCGGAGCGTATGTTTTCGGCGCTTTGAATGAAACTGCCCATATCGGCAGAGAACTTGATGCAATGTATCCGCCGCTGGAAGATTACAGCCGGCAGGTCTCTATGAAGGCAATTAACAGCGGTGACGGCAGAAAGGGCAGAAGATAATGCCCGTCAAGGTTTGCCGGATAATTTTGGGTGTACTGCTGCTGAATTTATGCAGTTTTGCTCTGCCGCAGGCGTGGGCTGCAAGAGATTCCAGCGGTTTTTCCTACCGGATAATATCGGGCAGAAAATACTACAATGCTTATGATATAGCCCGTTATTTCCGGATGAGTTTGCGGAAGATCGGCAAATATTATGAAATGCGCAACAGCGTGTCGCGGATGGTTTTCAATCCGCAGAAGCGTTACGGCAGTTTCAACAATACAGTTATCAACTATGATTTCAATCCGGTGGAAAAAGATGGTCTGCTTTATATCAGCGCGGCAGACTTTTTCAACCACGTGCAGGTATTGAACAATGTCCGTTCGCTGCGTCCTGTCGGCGTGCGTACTATTGTTATCGACCCCGGTCACGGCGGCAAAGATCAGGGAGCAGCCGGAGTGCGGTACACAGAAAAAGCGTTGACGCTTCAGGTGGCAACCCGCCTGCAGCGTATCTTGAGCAGGATGGGATACCGGGTGCTGATGACCCGGGTGAATGACCGCAAACTGGAACTCTCCGAGCGGGCGCAGGCATCCAATTCGGTCAAAGCCGATCTCTTTGTATCCATACATATGAATGCGGCCGCCAACCGTTCGGTGCGCGGCATAGAGACCTTTGCGCTGACGGCGCCGGGAGCGCCCTCCAGCGGTTCCAACAGCGTGCAATACAATCAATATCCAGGCAACAATGCGGCTGCCAATTCGACATTTCTGGCGTGGCACGTACAGAATTCGCTTATAAAATACACAGGCAATACTGATCGCGGAATGAAACGGGCGCGCTTTGTGGTATTGCGCGAAACCCGCTGCCCGTCGATTTTAGTGGAGTGCGGATTTATTTCCAACCGCGCCGAAGAACGGCAGCTTGGCGACCCGAATTATCAGGAGCGTCTGGCACAAGCCATTGCTTTGGGAATCTATCAATACCACTACGCGCTGCGCAGCATACGCTGATGCATACAAAAAAATAACCAGTCCGGTTGGTTCCGTCGGACTGGTTGAATTTCAGAGTAACAGTTTTTACCCCAGCACCAGATTGAGCATTTTTTCGGTGGCCTGGATTGCCGCCGCCAACTGGTCACTGTCCACCCCTACGGTTATCAGGGGGCGTTCTTTGCCGCGTTCCCAGGTGATACGGGTTTCCACCAACGCGTCGGTTTTGCCCCCCGGCGGGATGCGTACTTCGTAATCTCGCAGTTTCGGGAAGGTTTTATTGACCCCTTTCAGGGCTTTACGCAGTGCTTTGACGAATGCATCGTAGCCGCCGTCGCCGTGGGCGGAACCGTGGATGAGTTCGTTTTCATACTTCACAGCCACCACTGCGTGAGGCGTGACCCCGCAGCGGGTTTCGATCTGATAATCGATGATCTCCACTTTGCCGGAGATGGGCTGATTCAATATACTGCCGATAACAAACGGCAGATCAGCTGCTGTGACCTGTTTCTTTTTGTCGCCCAGACGGACGATTTCAGCAAGTACGCGTTTGCGCTGTTCATCATCAAGCTCAATACCGATCTCTTCAAGATTCTTTTCGAGCGATGCTTTACCGGAAAGTTTGCCCAGTGCGTAAACGCGGTTGCGCCCGAAACGCTCCGGCAGGAGTTTGTTGGCATAAAGATCGCCTTTTTTATCGCCGTCAGCGTGCACTCCGCAAGTCTGGGTAAAGACATCCGAACCGATCACCGGCGTGTTCCACGCACAGCGTTTGCCGGAAAGAGCCTGCACCAGACCGCTTACATAAAGCAGCTGTTTTTCTGCCACTCTGATCTTGCGGTCAGTCATATCGAGAATCGCTGCAGTAAGCGCCGGCAGCGGCTGATTGCCGGTGCGTTCGCCCAAGCCGTTGACAGTTGTATGTACTCCGGAAACTCCGGCTTTGACCGCCGCAATGCTGTTGGCTGTCACCATACCGTAATCGTTGTGGCCGTGAAAATCGACTTTAAGGTCAGGAAACGCCGCAAAAATCCACTCCAGATGTCTGCTGACTTCATCAGGGGAAAAAACTCCCAGCGTATCCGGCAGCATAATCCGCGCTACCGGCAATGTCTGCAGAACTTTTATAAAGTTGTACACATAGCCGAAATCATCGCGTGAGCCGTTCGACCAGTCTTCCAGATAAACATTTACAGTCAGCCCCAGGTCGTGTGCGGTCATTACCTCTTTGGCAACTTTGTTGTAATGTGCTTCAGGAGTGCTGCGCAGCTGGATCCTGCAATGCTTTTCCGAACCTTTGGCCAGCAGATTTATTACTTTTCCGCCGACATCGTGCACCCATTGAGAGGATTTGCCGCCATCAATAAACCCCAGTATTTCCATACGCTCAAGCACGCCGTGGCGCTCCGCCCATTCCAGAATATTGCGCACTCCGATGCGTTCACCTTCCGAGACCCGTGCCGAACCGATTTCCAGCCGGTCAACTTTGGCACGCATAATCAACGCTTTTGCGATCTGCAATTTTTCCGCCGGAGTAAATGCCACGCCGGGAGTTTGCTCGCCATCGCGCAAAGTCGTGTCAAGTATCTCCACAAAAGCCCCGCCCCGGCGGGTGGATACAGCTGCCGTACTCATAAAAACACCCGTTGAGTTATCAGGCTGGATCGACAATGGCAAACATCAGCGAGCTGGAGAATACCACCTTGCCGTCCACCAGGATCCGGCCTGAACCTTTGCCGAAAGTTTTACGCGCAGGCGGCAGAGTGACTTCAGCCACCAGCTGGTCGCCGGGATATACAGGCGCGATCGATTCAGCATCCATCAGCGCTGCAAAAAGACCGAGTTTGCCGGCATTTTCAGGACGCGCCAGCACGCAGGCACAACCGGCCTGGGCAAGGATTTCGCACAGGATGGTTTCGGGCATAACGGCGTAATCCTCGGCAGCGTGCATAAACATTGCTTCGCCGCCGGTAAGATTTTTCACCGCTACGGCACATTCATCGCTCATTTTACGGATGCCGTCGATCAGCAGGAACGGGAAACGGTGCGGCATAACTTTTATTACATCGCCTATTTCATTGGCATAGCCGGCGGCGCGGTCGTAATCATTAAAGAGTTCCGGCATTGCGGTGGGGGCGGATTTTTCCCGCATTTTAAGAGTGAACTGCGCTTCGCAAGTCACGCCCGAAGAATTGGAAACAGTTCCGCTGATTGCCGCGGCACCGTCTTCAATGCTGTTGACGGTGATTTCAACCTTGGCGCGGTCACCGGGAACATTGGGGTTGCGGAACTTGGCTTTGGAGAGTTTCCACAAATATACATCGCCGTTGCCGGAGGGATCGAGTTCGCCGCGCACCGCGATTTCAGCAAGCTGTTTCATTGCTTCGATCTGCAATACGCCCGGCATAATCGGGTGACCGGGAAAATGGCCCTGGAAAAAGGGTTCATTGATACTCAAATTTTTTACCCCGACCAGATGATTGGGGTCGATTACCTGCACCCGGTCAAGCATCAGTATCGGGTTACGGTGCGGCAGAATTGCTTTGATAGCGCTCAAATCCAGAATTTTATTGGTTTCCAACATAATATATACCCTTCTTTTTATGATATTACATTCCTGCAATTTGTTTCATTATCAAACCGGCAAGTTCCACATTGCGGTGATGCCCCGGTTTTACGGCGATCACGTGTCCCAGCACCCGGCGGCCGCACAGATAAAGGTCACCGGTCAGGTCAAGTATCTTGTGGCGGACGATTTCATCGGTGTAACGCAGACCGTCTTTGCAGATGATCGCTCCGTCGTGGATGATTTCGGCGTTATCCAGGCTGCCGCCTTTGCAGAGACCCATTGCTATAAGCTGCCCGAGATCACTGTAATTTACAAAAGTACGCGCGCCGCAAATATCCTGATCAAAACTTTCTGCATTTATAACTATGTCAAGATACTGCGGATCTATAGGACAGCCTTTGAATGAGGTCGTGCAGGAAATACGCAAAACTGCTTCTTCCTGCGGCAGCAGTACCAGCGTGGTTACTCCGGCATCCACAAACAGCGGTTTATCCGGCATAAAATAATTGGCTTCGGCATTCTGTTCAGCCGTTCCGGCCTCTTTGAGCACCTTCCAGAACGGCAGACTGCTGCCGTCGGCGATCGGCGGCTCGGGGCCGTCCATTTCAATGACTGCATTGTCTATCTGCATAGCGTGCAATGAAGCCATAATGTGTTCCACGGTATGGGCAACACATTCACCTTCGCCGATAGTGGTGCCGCGCCGGACATCGACTACTTTATTTGCCAGCGCCGCAACTTCCGGCTTGCCCGGCAGATCTACCCGGCGGAAAACGATTCCGCTGTTGGCATCTGACGGCAGAAAACGCAGTGTGGAACGCACCCCGGTATGCAGTGCGATCCCCGAATAAATCGTACTTTTTTGCAGTGTATGTTGTTTATTCATAAAAAAACCGTAAATAATGTTGAATTTTTCTTGTAAATATTCAAGATAGTAATATAGTTCATAAAAAGGAAATGTAAAGAAAAAATGAGTTTTTTTCAGCAAACAATTGTTGTAACCGGTCCCACAGCCACCGGCAAGACTGCATTGGCAGTGCGTCTGGCGGAACTTTTTGACGGCGAAATTGTCAGTGTGGACTCCCGGCAGGTGTTCCGGCGTATGGATATAGGCTCGGGTAAAGACCTTGCAGAATACGGCAATGTACCTTATCACCTTATAGATGTGGCGGAACCGGGTGAACCTTATGACCTTTTTGCCTACCTCAATGCCGCGCAGACTGCGGTGCGGGATATTGCCGCGCGGGGGCATCTGCCGATTCTCTGCGGCGGCAGCACGATGTATCTGGATGCATTGCTGCGCGGTTACTCGCTTGACGGTGCCAAACCTGATATGGCATTGCGCAGTGAACTGGATAAACTTTCTCTGGAGGAACTCAATAATAAACTCGATTCGCTGGCTCCGTCGGATTTGAGCGAATTCAAAGAGCGCGACAATGCTTTGCGCGTGCGCCGCGCTGTGGAAAACACTCTTGCTTCCGGCAGATGTATAAGCAGCTCCTCTGCGGGCGGTTTGCTGGATTCGGCACTGATTCTGGGGGTGTACTACCCGCGCAAAACCGTTCATCAGCGTGTGGAGCTGCGGCTGGATGCGCGATTGCAAGAAGGTATGATCGAGGAAGTGCGTTCTCTGCACGAAATCGATAAAGTGCCGTATGCTGTTCTGGAGCGCTATGGTCTGGAATACCGCTATGTATCGCAATATTTGCAGGGCGTGCTTGACTATGACTCTATGCGCAACACGCTTTTGTACAGTATCCGCAAATTTGTCAAGCGGCAGGATATCTGGTTCAGAAAAATGGAACGCGAAGGCATCGATATACACTGGATAGAAAACGGCAATATCGATGAAGCCGCCGGGTTATGCAGAAAATTCCTTGCCGGAGAAGCTTTGCCGGCAAGCGCGATCAAGCTGTCCGAAACTTTTTACGGCAATCAAAACCAATAAATAGAAAGGTATGAAATATGTTTTGTTATCCTGCTGTTGATAACGCTGTGTGTGTAATTGTGGATATTCAGCAGAAACTTCTGCCGGCAATGAACGCACCGGAACAGGTGCTCAACCGCGCATCGCTGCTGGTGAACGGTATGAATGAACTTGCCGTGCCGGTTGTAGTTACCGAACAGTATCCGCAGGGGTTGGGCAATACGGTTCCGGAATTGTCGGAACTTTTTGCTGCGGATACCAAAGTTATTGCCAAAAAGAGTTTTTCCTGTTTCGGTGAAGAAGCGTTTGAGGCGGCAATGGATATTGAAAAACGCCCCGTAATGATCATTGCCGGGATTGAATCGCACGTTTGTGTGGCGCAGACTGCTCTGGATGCACTCAACCGCGGATTCAAAGTTTTTCTGGCGGCTGATGCGGTAAGTTCGCGCAAAAATTCTGATGTGGAAATTGCCCTTCAGCAGTTGCGCGATGCCGGATGTGTTATTGCCAGTGCTGAAGCGATCCTTTTTATGCTGCTGCGTACTGCCGGACACCCCAACTTCAAAGCCATCTCCAAACTGGTCAGGTAACGGTATAAGCGTATGTCCTGCCGCCCGGATCCGGTCGGCAGGCAATAAAAAAAGATGTTGCAAAACCTTAAAAAAGTTTGCAGCAACCTTTTTTTTATTTTGTCAAACCGCAGCAGAGTATTTTAGTTTTTTTCTTGCAATAGCGTGATTTTTTACAGAAAAAAATATTGCAATTTACTTATAATAAACAAGTTGG
>JAZNBV010000097.1:0-12486 GCA_045587205.1 Victivallaceae bacterium | reverse complement strand
ATTATATTTTTCAATCTTATTCGCGTTGTGAAACATATTGTTTTACCAGTTTTATCAGCCTGTCATTACCACTTTGTATGGCAATAGAGAAAACTGTTTCACCGGCGGAATTACCTTGGCTCAAATCCACCGGATACTTTTCGAGTATATATTTTACCAGTTCCGCTGATCCCTGTTTTGCCGCCAGCATAAGCACGCTATTACCGGCGGCATCAGCAGCATATACATCATCGCCGTTTTCCAGCAGCAGCCGGGCAATTTCAATGTGTTTATGCTGCAATGCGGTTACTGTTGCGCTGCATCCCGATGCCCTGCCCGGCCACAGCGGAGCATTATTTTTCAAAAGGAACTCCACTGCATTACGCTGTCCGTTACGCACAGCAGCAAGCAAAGCGGTTTTGCCATTACCGCTGCCGCTGTTGATATCGGCTTTATATGAAAGCAGAATCTGTATAAGTTCTATATCTCCGTTGGCGGCGGCGACGGCCAATGCAGTGTTGCCGGCGAGATCACATTTTTCCGTATCGGCATTATTTTTCAGCAAAACCTCTACTGTTTCCCTATATCCTTTACCGGCAGCGGTTATCAAAGCACTTTTGCCATTGTCAAGCAACTGATTTATATTTACATTTTTACCGGCAAGATAGCCGATCTTTATATAATCATTTGTTTCAACAGCCTGCTGCAGAGTTTTCCGGATATCCGGCGAATGCGCTGAAGCAATATATTTGCTCTCCACGCCGCCCCGGCGGCTGCATAATATTATCAATAAAAAAACGGCGCATATTATGCCGGAAACCGACACAACAACACGCCGTATTTTCTTGATTTGATTCTCTGTCATAGAGTATCAGAAATCCCGCTGCAGCGCGATTACCCTGCCCTGAATAACCACGTCCCCGGCAGGATAGCGCTGAATCTTGAAATCACTGTTTGCCGGATGCAGTTCAATGATTCCGTTTGCTTGCGGATAATAACTTTTTACAGTGGTTTCATTATTGACCAATGCCACGACCACATCACCGGCTTTGACCGGGGAATCGCTCTGAACAATAACGATATCGCCATCCAATATTCCCAGATCGCGCATACTTTCGCCGCAGACCTTGAGTGCAAAAAGCGGATGCCTTTTACCCGTTTCCGCCAACTTGCCAGCCACCTGAAACTCTTCTCCACTCTGCGCCGGACTGTCTGCCGGAGTTCCGGCATTGATCCTGCCCAACAGCGGTATCGACATAGTAAAAGATATATGCGTAACCGGACGCTGCGGACGGCGCTTGAGGGCAATGCTGCGCGCCTTTGAAGAGCGCGACAACTCTTTTTTGCGCTGCAGCGCCTTCAAATGAGCAAACACCGTAGAAGTTTTGATCCCGAAATGATCGGCAATTTCATAGACCGTAGGCGCCATACCTTCCCGATCCAGAAAATCATCGATATAATCGAGTATATTTTTTTGTTTTTCTGTAAGCTCTCTCATCTTGGTACTATCCGTAAAAATCAATGACGGAAACCGAATCCGACTGCCTTGAATTTGCCGTCAAGCTTGGCTATGACTATTTCAAAGATCATATCCAATCCGGCTGCTTTGCCCCGGGGATCAAAGCTAACCTTCCACAGCAAGCGCCGGTAGGGTTTCATATTCACATCACCGAGATAGGCAAATTCGTGAATACCGCCATTTGTCTGCAGTTTTTCCACCAATTTATCAAAACGCTCTTTTGTCAGCTGATTTTTAGAATCACCGATTGGCAAACCGACAGTCTGCTGATAATTTTTGTTTTTCAGCGCAGTCAGCAGTTTGCCGCCCAGCTCTTTACCCTGCCGGATGGTAACTGCAAGTTCCTGCTCATCAAAACTGCTTATCTGCTGTTTGGCATCAACATCAGCCGGATCGGCTTTGGTACTGCTGCAGCCGGAGAAGAGAACTCCGCACAACAGAATCGCAGCACAGATATTGATCTTTTTCATAATCCAGTTCAGCTCCTGAATAGATTTAACACTGCTTACTTCTGTAATTTAGTTGTAAATGCCGCAAGTCGTGCCGCCGCCTGACGGATATTGTCTTCGCTGCAGGCATAGGAGAAGCGGATCATATTGTCGGCGCCGAAGCTGCTGCACGGAATCGCCGCCAGCTTTTCTTCTTCCAGCAAACGGGTGCAGAATTCATCCGAACCCATACCGAATGCAGAAATATCACAAAGCAGATAGAACGCGCCCTGCGGACGCAGACATTTTACACCGGGAATGGTGCTGACCAGCGAATAAATGAGGTCACGGCGCTTGGCAAATGCCTGACGCATCGCTTCAATATCATCATTGGCTTTGCCTTCCAACGCGGCAATCGCGCCATACTGGGCAAAGGTGGTTACATTGCTGGTAGTGTGGCTCTGGAACGCAATAATGCGCTTGGCAAGCCACAGCGGCGCGGTAAGATAACCGATACGCCAGCCGGTCATAGAGTAAGCCTTGCTGCAGCCGTTCACGGTAATGGTCAGATTGCGGATCTCTTCGGAAAGAGAAGCGATACTGACGTGGGGTTTATCGGCATCGTAAACGAGTTTTTCGTAGATTTCATCAGCCAGGATCATAAAGTTGTTTTTGACCGCAATATTGGCGATGGCTTCGAGCTTGGTGCGGGAATAAACCGCACCGGTGGGGTTGGAAGGCGTGGTAAGGATCATCAGTTTGGTGCGTTCAGTAACCGCCGCTTCCAGTTCAGCCGGATCAAGTTCAAAGTTGTTTTCCGCCTTGGTGTTGACAATAACAGCCTTGGCGCCGGTAGTGGCAACCATTTCCGGATAGCTCAACCAGAATGGAGCCGGGATAATCACTTCATCACCGGGGCCGCAGAGCGCTGCAATGGCACTGAACACCGAAAATTTGGCGCCGGGAGCGACCACGCACTGTTCAAAGGTGCAAGGTATATTGTTTTCTTCAGTGAATTTTTTTGCAACCAGTTTACGCAATTCAGGCAAACCGCTGGCGGGGGTGTAATAAACTTTGCTGTCATTAAGCGCCTGAATACAAGCATCTTTGATCGCTTTCGGTGTATCGAAATCAGGTTCACCTGCAGCCATACTGCAAACATCCATACCTTCTGCTTTAAGCGCTTTGGCTTTGGCGGTGATAGCCAAGGTTGCCGAGGGGGTGAGTCCACCCATATAACCGGATACTTTCTGCAAATCCTGCATATTTTTTTCTCCCTGTTTTTTGCAATTCAATATTGAGTAATTTCCATAAAAATATGCTTCAAAAAAGCACACACCCTATAAAATACAACAATTATTTGATAATCCAAATTTCAAAGTATAAAAAAAGTTATTTTTTTGCCTGAAATCACGGATTTTCCGGCCAATCGTGTTTTGGGTAGCGTCCCCGCAGATCATTGCGGACAAGTTTGTACGATCCGCTCCAGAAGTTACCGATATCGCAGGTTATCTGCACCGGACGGTTGGCGGGACTGAGCAATACAATATTCAAAGGCAGCTTTCCATTGAACAACGCCGGTTGTCTGCGTACCCCGAAAAACCATTGCAGTTTGCCGGCAACTGAAGGCGGATCGGTGGTGTAATCAATCTTGAATTCGCGGTTATTTTCCAATGTGATCTTTTCCGGCAGCATACGGCTCAACTGTCGCTGCATATTATAGTCAAGAAGCGAACTTACCGCCATATACCAGTCCACATTTTTCAGCATATTTTTGCTGATTTTTTCCGGCAGAAAATTATAAAGCAATTCTTCCAGATGTTCTCCGATATATTGATCACTCAACAGCGGCAGACCGCATTCCGGATCATATTTATGTATAAAACTCAACTGGGCGCGCAGCCGTTTTACCTTATCAGGAAAATCCAGACACTGCAGATTCTGTTTATTGACAACATTGCTCAATTCTTTGCAAAGCTGTTTACGGTCAGGATTTTCAGCACGCCTCCGGCTCCACACGATCGCGCCGAGCTTGCGTTCTTCTGCTATATCTATACTCAAATCAACCGGATCGATCTTCAAACTTATTTCATCGGTGAACCGGTCAGCAAGGAGTTCGCTTATTTCATACTCCTCAACGCCGGCAGCAAGCTGCAGAAGTGCATTATCTGTTTTATCATCCATCGACAATGCTACAATAAATTCATAGCGTGCCAGATCAGTCATTTCGCGCCATATCGCAGCTTTGCCGCCGGCAAGCAGATAGCGCAATTCGCCCATATTGCCGCGCCGTCTTGCCACTGATTCGGGGAACGCTGCGGCCAGCAATGCTCCAACTGAAATATCTTCATTATCCTGAATGTCCAGATTCACTTTGAGCCGTTTTGCCGTTTTCTGTGCCAGACGCCAGGCTGCAGAAAGGCGTTTATCATTTCTGATATTTTTCACCAGTACGGTTATATCAGGATCATCGTTGCGGCGTGTATCAACTGTATCCAGCAGTGCGGCAAGTTTTATGCCCATTGCCGGGGCTTTCAGTTTTACGGCAGTTGCAATAAGATGTCCGGAGCGGACACTCAATGCGCAATTGTGAATAAATCTTCCGTGAGCAGTGACTTTATTGCTGCTGTCAACAGCATTGATCTTCCGCAGATTTTCATACGCTGCATTCAATGCCGCCTCCGGAAGAGATTCCATAAACCTGACATTTTTTATATCATTTATGCCCCACGCGGCAAGCTCCAGAATCAAGCCGGTCAGATCACTGTAACTGATCTGGCTGGGGCGGGCTTTTTCGCGTTTTGATTCTTCATATTCGCTCCACATCCGCCACGCGATTCCGGGTTCGGTACGCCCTGCCCGCCCGGCACGCTGCGCGGCGGCATCCTGCGATATATTGACCGTTTCCAGCCGTTCAAGATTATTCTGGATCTGATAACGGGCGATTTTAGTCAGGCCGCTGTCAATTACGATCCGTACCCCATCAATAGTCAAACTACTTTCTGCTATTGCAGTAGCCAGCACTACTTTGCGTTTTCCCGGCGGCGGCGGTTCAATGGCGCGTCGCTGCAGATCGTTATCCAATCTGCCGTAAAGCGGAATAATATTTATATCAGGACTGTTTACAGAACTTTCCAATCTTCCGGCAACCATTTTGATATCAGCTTCGCCGGGCAGAAACACCAGAATACTGCCGGATTCTTCTGTTAAAGCACTTTTTACAAGCAAAAAGCAATTTTCACACAAAGAAAGATCACTCCTGCGTGGAAAATATTTTATTTCAACCGGATATGACCTGCCCTGACTGCTTATAACCGGAGCATTCCCCAGCAGCGCCGATACTTTCTCTCTCTCCAGCGTTGCCGACATAACCAATATCCGCAGATCTTCGCGCAACGATTCAGCACTGTCCAGAGTGAGCGCCAAAGCCAGATCGGACTGCAGACTGCGTTCGTGAAATTCATCAAAAATGATCAATGCCGTATCAGTAAGGAACGGATCCTGCTGCAATTTGCGCGTAAGCATACCCTCGGTGACAACTTCAATCCGTGTTGCTGCCGAAACACAACTGTCCAGCCGCATACGGTATCCAACCACACTCCCAAGTTCGCAATTGAGATTGCGTGCCAACTGATTTGCCACTGCATACGCGGCGATCCGGCGCGGTTCAAGTATGATTATCTTGCGGTTTTCCAACCACGGTTCATTGAGTAATGCCAGCGGCAGAACGGTACTTTTACCGGAACCGGTTGGCGCCGAAAGCACGGCACGGAAATTTTTCAGCAACGCCTTGCGTACATCATCAAAAACTTCCGAGACCGGATATGCGGTAAGATCGCATTGATTCATTATCAGGATCAATCCAATGCCGCCAGAGTTTTACCGGTGGCTCCGGCGTGTTCGGAGATTGCAGCAAAAGCTCTTTCGCCTAAAGCAAGGCGTTCTTTTTCATTTCTGAAAAGTTCCTGCAGCACAGCGGTAAGTTCAGAATCATTTGACACGGTTCTGACCGCATTTTTATCTGTAAGCACCTGCAGAAGGAATCGGAAATTACGCAATACAGCTCCGGTAACCACCGGCTTCTTGAGCAGCGCCGGTTCTATAAGGTTATGTCCTTCGTCGTGACCGGCTATGGATTTACCCATAATCACCACATCTGAACTTTTCATAAATTTAAGCATTTCACCGGTAGTATCGGCAATCAGGCACTCAACTGCATCTGCAGTACGCTCATTACTGCTGCGCCGTGCACAAGAGATATTGAGTTTTTTTACGCACTCCATAACCTCGGAACCGCGTTCAGCGTGGCGGGGGATCAACACCAGACGCAAATCGGCAAACTCTTTACGCAATTCAATAAATGATTCAGCAATAACCGCTTCTTCGCCGGGGTGGGTACTTGCCCCCAGCAGAACCGGAAAATATCCACTGCCGAAATATCCGCTCAAATCAACTGCCTGCAGGTCAGCCGGTACGCTCTGGTCGAACTTTAAATTACCGCAATTTACCACATTGGCACGGGCGGAAAGCATCTTAAAACGCTCTTTATCACCTTCGGACTGGGCGGCAATAACATCAAATTTTTCCAAAAGCGGCGCAAAAAAGAACTTGAAACGTTTGTAACCTTTTGCCGAATGATCCGACATACGCGCATTGACCAACGCAGTCTTTACATTCATCTTCTTTGCCTGAATTATCAGATTCGGCCAGATTTCAGTTTCAAAAATCACCAATCGTTCCGGCTGCAGCATCTTAAGTACTTTGCGTACCATCCAGTAAAAATCCATCGGACAGAATATTGCTGTAGTGCCCTCCGGAAGCTGTTTGCGAACCAATTCCTGCCCGGTAGTTGTTCCGGTGGAAATAACCAGAGGTTTTTCGGGGTATTTTTCACGCAATTTGCGTGCCAATGCCAATGCTATAACACTTTCGCCCACGCTCACAGCGTGAATCCAGATACAGTTTTTGTAATTCTGCAGCTCTGCTTTGCGAGATTTGCTGTAACAGGCAAACCGTTCGCCGAAGCTCTTTTTCCATCCCGGCCGCCGCCACAGTTTCCACAGCAAACCAGGTACAAAAAAGATAAAACCCAACGGCAGAACCAAATTGTAAAAAAAGAGCATTATTTTCATATCTCAAAACCTGTATTGCTTAAAAACTTACTGCTACATCGCCAGAGATCTTGGTCGGCGGCAGCATCAATTTTATACCACTAACACCGCTCCAATCCTGATCGAATGTGCGCAGCAGCAGCGGAGCAGTATCGCCGCCCCACGGATTGAGGTCAACGATCTTCACAACCTTATCGTCATTTTCCAGATATACATCTATAACCACATCGCTGACCGGCAAATCCTTTTTTACCGTGTTAAACCATTTGAGCGTGCTTTTCCAGAGCTTTTCTTTAATACCTTCCAACCGCCGGAAATGGCGCACCAGATTATATTGACTCATAGCTTTCAATTCGCCGTCTTTTACAAACAAACGGAATTCGCGGGTGCGGTCGATTTTAATAAAGGGCCGCAGTACCAGATATTCAACATCGCCATTTGCTGCTGCGGTGCGCACCTTGTCTGATGATGCCAGAAAAAACCACGCACTTTCTGCTGAATGTACCGCCCCGCGTTTGGCGGCAAAGCGCTCCGTATCGGTCGGAGCACAACAATCGCAAGAGACAAAGTAACAGTCAAAAGCTCCGCTGCGCATAACTTTACGCAATCTTTTGATAACACCGGCTGTTTCCGGACCTTTTTTGACTCCGTCAGCAAGCAGTTTTATTTCTGCATCCGAGAGTTTCAGAAAAGCAGTAAATGCACTGTGTTCCCCCAGCACCGGATACCAATTAACGATCCGGCAAAAATCATTTTTTTTCATCATAAAATATCTCTCCCTTCCCCGCTGCTTGCAGCGCACAATCACTCTTTGTGCTGCCACTGGCGTTCCTGGCGTTTCCGCTCCAGAGAATTCATTACTATTATTAAATAAATCGACATACCGAATACATAAACTATATTGAAGTCAAGCAGCGGCAGTTCCAATGCAGCTGCCACACTGCCGATCAGCATTGCCGGAAATCCGGCGTAAACAGCCAATACAACCATTTCACGCAAAGTCAAATGGCGCACGCGGCCGATATTCATCAGTAAAGTCACCACAGTAAACATAGCTATATAGAGCATAACTTCCAGAAAAGTCTGCCGGAAAAGCATCACTCCGGTTCCCAGCGGCAGCAATACCCCGACCAATGCTTTCAGGCGCTCCGGAGTAAATTTTTCGATCTTATTTTCAGACATTTCAAACTGTATAGATGGGGATTTTTTCAATGCATCAAGCAATTCAGCGCTGCCGGAAACGGTCTGATTCTGCACCGCGGAAAGAGGATCGCTCAAGGAGATGAAATCATATACATCTTTTTTGCGCAATGTCCACAAGCCGACTTTGCTGCCGCTCCAGATGATACCGCTGGAACACTGCATCTGAAAATCTTCAGGGAGTTTTTTGCTATTTTCCGGCAGATACGTCACTGCCAGCGGCCCTGCCACCAGAAATGTACGCGCTTTCTCCGGCTCAATTGGGAATATTCCATCTGCGGTACAAGTCAATGTCCCGCAATTATCAGTAATGGCATTGACCGATCCCATCACACTGCCGCGCAGCGCAGGATAAACTCCGAAACTCATTATCACTGCAGATAACACTGCCATCAACAGCAGATGCCAGAATGCGCGGAGTACAGTCTGATTTTTTAACTCTTCAAAAATGGCAATCCCGGCACAACTGCCGCGCAATGCCCGGAAAAAGCCGATCTTCATAATCCGATATCCCGGCGGAAATTGTTCCGCTTGCTGCGGCGCAGCAAAGCAGCAAGTTCATCTTTCACCTGCGCCTTGACTTCATCGGACACTCTGTCCACAAAAACCTTGCCGTCAAGATGATCAACTTCGTGCTGAATACATCTGGCAAGCAGTCCGCCGCATTCAAACTCAAATTCATTACCGCTCAAATCCTGCGCTCTGACTTTGATCACGCTGGGACGCATAACCTCGGCGTAAACTTCCGGCACAGAAAGGCAACCTTCATCGTATGGGGTTATTTCTGTATTAAACTCCACAATTTGAGGATTAACCAGCGCAACCGGCATCTGCGGCAACAGCTGTAATTCCCCGGGAGTCGGTGGATTGCTCATAGTTCTCTGATCTATATCAAGCACTATCAGGCGCTTGTGCACGCCTATCTGCACCGCCGCCAGACCGATGCCGTTAAGGTGATGCATTGCCCTGACCATAAAATTGGCAAGGTTGGTCAAATCCTGATCAAAGACAGTAACCGGCTCGGAACTCTGTTTAAGAAACTCTCCGCCGTAAAGCTGCAACATATATTTGCGTTTAACAAATCCCATACATAGCCATTCCGGCAAATACGGTCAATTGTTCAAGCAACCGTATCTGCCTTTTTTGATAATGTTTCTGCCGGAAAAGAGGTGATTATTTTTTCTTCGGCATCGGACCGACTGCAGCACTTGGTATGGCTTTACCGGCAGTTTTATTTTCAGCCGGAGCAATTTCCAGAGCTTTGTTCAATTCAGCTTCAGAACCTTTATCCAGTTCCAGATATCTGGCAAGTTCCGCCGGATCGGCAGCGCCTTCCAGAGTGGCTTTCATACCGTTATTGGCAAGTACGTCAAGCGTAACTGCCGCACCGCTGACCTGTTGATAACCGCGCCCGAGATTGTTGATATTTGCCGCAGCTTCCAGCTGGGCGCGGGCTTTCTGCACATTAGCAAGTGCCTGCACCAGAGTACCTTCGGCAGAAACCACATTGCGCTGGGCTTCATTCAAACGCACGATTTCCGCCTGTCCGGCATCGTATTCGGCCTGAACCAGATCACGCTGTTCAAACACCAGTTTACGGATGGCAAAGTACAAGTTGGCCTGTTTGATGTTCACATCATAATTGGCATAAGCGTTACGCACATCATTGACAACCCCCAACCACGCCTGGGCAACCGAAAATTCAGCAATCGCCAGAGCCGCCTTGGCTTCACGGGTGGCATTGTAGCGCTGGAAACCATTGAACAGTACCCAGTTGGCACTGATACCGTAATCAAAGTTCTGTACATCGTAACTGCGGCTGTATCCGCCGTTTCTGCCGTGATAAATATTTTTGGTGGAAGAAAGCGCATAACTTGCAGAAGCGCTGATGGTGGGTGAAAACGAACTGTAGGTCTGATAGAGCTGATACTCACTGATCTTGAGCTGTTCGCGGTACGCCTTCAAATCAGGACGGTTGGCAAGAGCCATATCCAGATAAGTATCCACACCCAGCAGCAGAGATTCACTTTCGTACTTGATTTCGGGGAACTGGATAGCATCCGGAATCGTACCTTCCGGATACCCCATCAATGCTGCCAGAGCATAGAGCGCAGTGGAGTAGTTGTATTCCGCAGTCAAACGGTTGGAGTCAGCCTGATTCACCTGAATCTGGAAGTTCAGCACATCGCTCAACGGCACTGCACCATACTGGTGCTTGATTTCGGTCTCACGCAGATTTTTGAGCTGGAAACTCATATCTTCCAACGCAATACGGCGGTTTTCGTTGGCCAGCAGAATATCGTAGTATGCCTGGGCAACAGCCAGCAGCAGCTGACGGCGGGAATCTTCATTGAGTGCAGCTGCACTGGAATAACCGTGTTTGGCTGCCATAACACCGAATTCGCGGCTTAAACCGTCAAAAAGCATCCAATTTGCAGATATTCCTATATTGACACCGCGCGAATAATCGTTCTGCGGATTGGCAATATGCTTTTGCGACATCATATCAGTTATGCCGCCATTGACACCGGCTCCCATTGAAATAACCGGAGCATATCCGGAGAAAGACTGATAGTAGCGCATCTTGGCTGCGGTTACCGAGTGGAATGCGGAAATGTAACTGGGATTGTTCAGAAGAGCGATCTTCTGTGCATCTTCCAGCGAAAGAACCTTTATCGAATTAAGGATATTGTCAGCTTTGCTGCGTTCACGCTCGCTGAAACTGTCAAACCTGAAATCCCCTGCCGGCGGAGTATAGCTTTTCTGACACCCGGCAGCGGCAACAGCCAGCATACCGCTGCAAAAAACAGCCGGCAACCAACGCAAATGAGTTTTTTTCATTGTAGAGTGTTCCTCATAACATATATTATTGTTTTTAATGACATATAAAATTTTTACAAGGTAATTTACCACAAAAAAAGATTTTTGCAAATGTCATTTTGACTCGTCAGTCATATTTTTTTCAACATTTTTCAGCATTAAATGAACCGTTGGCAAAAATTTTGTTTTTTTTTAACGGGGATGTTGATTTTTTATTTGGAAGGTGTATTTTAAAGAAGATGTTATTCATTATTTTTAACCAAAAGGGAGCAAGAAATTATGAAACATACTCCGGAAACGGTTATTTTGCTCGACTTCGGCTGCTCTGTCAGCCAGAAACTGGCGCGCGGCATCCGTGATAATGCCATTTATACAATGGTGATGCCCCGGACAGTTCCAACCGAACGGCTGCTTGAAGAAGCTCCGGCAGGTTTGATAATCTGCCGGGATCCCGGTGCCCCGGATCGTTCTGAAGACCTCAAACGATTCAAGGATACCCAACTGCCGGTTATGGAACTTGAAGTCAAACCGGAAGCAATTGCAGATGCAGTTGCCGATGCGGTAAAATTCTGCAAAAATGATTGCAAATGCCAGGGTCTCTGGAAACTGGAAACCTTTATTGACGAAGCAGTCAACGACATCCGCGAACAGGTTGGAGACGGCACTGTAGTGCTCGGTCTTTCCGGCGGCGTGGATTCCTCTGTGGTTGCGGCGCTTATCCACAAAGCCATCGGCGACCGTCTGACCTGTGTTTTTGTCAATCACGGTCTGCTGCGCAAGGGTGAACCGGAACAGGTTCAGGAAGTCTTCCAGCGCAACTTCAAGATGAATCTGGTTTATGTGGATGCAACCGACCGTTTTCTGGATAAACTTGCCGGTGTCGCTGATCCGGAAAAGAAACGCAAGATCATCGGCAAAGAATTTATCGATGTATTTGCTGAAGCTGCTGCCAAAGTCAATGCTCCATTCCTCGGTCAGGGTACGATTTACCCGGATATTCTTGAAAGCATCTCCTTTGACGGCAACCCCGCCGGCGTGATCAAGAGTCACCACAATGTCGGCGGTCTGCCCGAAGATCTTAAATTCAAACTGGTTGAACCGGTTGAACGCTTGTTCAAAGATGAAGTGCGTAAAGTCGGTAAACTGCTGGGACTGCCGGCAGAAATGCTTGACCGCCACCCCTTCCCCGGACCTTCTCTGGGAGTCCGTCACGTTGGTGCGATTGCCCGCGACACACTGAAAATGCTGCGTGAAGCCGATGCCATTGTTACCGAAGAACTCTACGCCACCGGCTGGTACCACAAAACCTGGCAGACTTTCGCCATTTTTGTACCGGTCAAAACCGTTGGTATCCGCAACGGCTGCCGCAGTTATGATTACGTTATTGCTATCCGCTCGATCAACAGTGTGGATGCTGTGACCGCCCAGG